>NZ_JBHUQX010000065.1:0-29083 GCF_042674225.1 Streptomyces sp. NPDC056948 | reverse complement strand
GCCGCACAGCCTGCGGCAGCGCGGCCGTGCCCAACTGGCGGCCGTGCAGTACGTCTTCCAGGACGCCCGGGCCGCCTTCGACGAACACCGGCCCGTCCTCGCCCAGGTCGCCCGCACCGCCGTCCGGCTGCGCGGCACCGACGAGAAGACGGCCACGGACGAGGCCCTCACCACGCTCGCGAGCCTCGGGCTCCCGGACGGTCTCGTCCACCGCCGCCCCGGCGAGCTCTCCGGCGGCGAACTCCAGCGCGCCGCCCTCGCCCGCGCCCTCCTCGCTCGCCCCCGGGTCCTGGTCTGCGACGAGATCACCTCCGGCCTCGACACCGTCACCCGCCGCGGCATCCTCGACCTGCTCACCGCACTGGTCCGCGACCGCGACGACCTCGCCCTCGTGCTCATCACCCACGACCTGGACACGGCGGCGCTCGCCCACCGCATCGCCGTACTGGACGCGGGCGAACTCGTCGAACAGGGCCCGGCCCGCAGGGTCCTGACCGAGCCGCGGCATCCATTCACCGCCGCCCTCGCGGAGACGATCGCCCGTCCCGATACGTATACCCGGGCATGAGCCGAAGCGAGTCACACCCGTTACGAGTTGAACGAGGGCACGGCCCTGTGATTAAGGTGCGGGCGATGTTCTGCGCAGACCCCACACCCTTACTCCAGGCAAGACGAGGCACAGCCGCTTCGAGTCGCTGGGGGAGGGCCCGTGAGTGACACGGTGACGACGGCCCGCCCGGCGGCCGAAGGAGCCCCGGCCGCTCGGACGAAAGAGCGGGACGCACCGGCCCGGCCGGTCCGGCAGCGGGACGCGTTCTTCGACAACGCCAAGTACCTGGCGATCGTATGGGTGGCCGTGGGGCACGCCTGGGAGCCGTTGCGGCCGGGCAGCAGGGCCGTCACCGCCCTCTACATGCTCGTCTACGCCTTCCACATGCCGGCGTTCATCATCATCTCCGGCTATTTCTCGCGCACCTTCGACGGGAGCCCGGGGAAGCTGAAGCGCCTGGTCACCGGCGTCGTCGTCCCCTACGTCGTGTTCGAGACGGCGTACACCCTGTTCACCCGCTGGACCAGCCAGGACCCCGACCGGCCGATCAGCCTGCTGGATCCCCTGTATCTGACCTGGTTCCTCGCGGCGCTGTTCGTCTGGCGGCTGACCACACCGCTCTGGCGTCATGTGCGGTGGCCGCTGCCGCTGGCCTTCGTCATCGCGATGCTGGCGACGCTCTCGCCGTCCCTCGGCAACGACCTCGACCTGCAACGCACCCTGCAGTTCCTGCCGTACTTCGTCTTCGGACTGCTGCTGCGGCCCGAGCACTTCCGGCTGGTGCGCCGGCGCAAGGTGCGCATCCTCGCCGTGCCGGTCACCGTCTGCGCCCTCGCCGTGGCGTACTGGGCGGTTCCGCGGATGAACTACGCCTGGTTCTTCCACGCGGACAGCGCCCGGGCCCTGGCCGCGCCGTTCTGGTACGGGCCCTTGATGACCCTGGCCGCCTTCGGCTGCTCGATCGTCCTGGTCGCCTGTTTCCTCGCCTGGGTGCCGGGGCGCCGGATGTGGTGCACCGTGCTGGGCGCGGGCACGCTGTGCGGCTATCTGCTGCACGGCTTCGTGGCGCAGGCCGCCAAGTACTGGGGCTGGTACGAACCGAACTGGGTCCAGGGACCCGTCGGCGCGCTCACGGCCACCCTGGCGGCCGCCGCGGTCATGACCGCGCTGTGCACGCCGTCCGTACGGCGTCTGTTCCGCTGCGTGACGGAGCCGGGGATGGAGTGGGCGTTCGGTACGGGAGACAGAGCCGCGCCCCCGGACAAGGCCCGTCGAACTGCGGGGTGAACGCCCGGTGGCGCTACTCAGTCATGAGTCGGCGCCACGACCCGCCGGCGTGACACCGTTCAGTGCCTGCGTCGCCTGGTGCAGCGTCTCCTCGGACACCACGCGGGCCTCCTCCACGACGTCACCGCGTTCGCGTACGAGGCTCTCGTAGATCGGGAGTTCTTCGGTCCGGGTCGAGTCGGGTTTCACAGGGCTGGTCCTATCGCTTTACAGCCGGGGTCTGAGGGCCGCAGTAAGTCTGCGTCATGCCCCTTCGCCGTGTCGACCGCCCCCGTCATGTCCAGAATTCCGTCATGATCTTCGCGAATTCCTCAACATTGCGACGCCCGGCAAGCCGGCGTGGCAAGGCGAAGGGCCCCGGGACGCGTCCCAGGGCCCTTTACGCGGGGATTTTCAGAGCGAGGTCGTGTGAACGCCCGCGTTCCCGCCCACCGCGGCGCCCTCCGTCGACAGGGCGCCCTGGAGGTTCCCGCAGAGCTCGGCGGTCAGCGGCCCGACCAGGCCGGCGGAGAGGCCGCCCGCGAGGCCCGCGGAGGCGGCGCCGCCCGCGTTGCCGCCGGAGACCTGGTCCAGGTCCGCGTCGGAGAGCTCGGCGATGTCGACCCGGGGGGTGAGGTTCATGGGGGTGTTTCCCTTCGCGTGAATGTGCGCAATGGCGGTGAGACGCGGGTGGTCGCGGGATTCCGGGACCCGGGATTCCGCTCCGGCGGCGCCGCCGTGCGCAGGATCAAAACATTCCCCGGAGCCGGACGGCCAGCCGCCCGCCGACGCCGCACCCGGCTTTCCGGCGACCGCCTTCACCGCCATGACCACGAGGTCACCGAATTACGCACACTCCTTCACACACCCCGTCGACCGGCGGCACACGGGTGTATTGCCTCCCGAATTCCGAAGCGGGCACTTCGGCGCCAAGTTCCCAAGCCGCGGGACGGACTTGGCGCCGGGTGCACCGCCCTACGGCGTCCTGGCCTGCGGTGTGCAGATGTGCTGGATGTTCGGTCCCGCCCCGGTCAGGCCGCCGCGGCCGGCTGCATCAGCCGGGCCAGCAGGTCGTCCAGGGTGACCAGACCGGTGAGCCCGCCGGCGGGGTCGCGGACGACGGCCAGGGACGACCGGCGGCGGCGCAGCACCTCGATCGCGTCCGCGACCGTGGTCGCCTCCGTCAGCTCGGGCACCGGCCGGGCCAGTTCGCGCGCGGTCGTGGCACGCCCCCGGGCCCGGGCGACCAGCGCGTCGCGGGCGTGGACGGAGCCGAGGACGACGCCGTTCTCCCGGACGAGCAGCCGGGTGCGGTCGTGCTCGGCCGCGAAACGCAGCAGTGCGTCGACGTCCGCGCCGCCCTCGACCCAGGTGATCTCCGCGGCCGGGATCCGCAGCGCCGCGACCGGCGTCTCCGGCTCGGTCAGCGAACGGGTCAGCAGCTCCGAGTCGGTCGCGCTGATCAGGCCCAGCCGCTCGGACTCCTCCACCAGATGCGTGAGCTGCTCCCGGTCGTGCACCGAGGCCAGCTCGTCGCGCGGGGCCACCCGGCACAGCCGTACCAGCGCGTTGCTCACCGCGTTGAGCAGCCGGATCAGCGGGCGCACGGCCCGCACCACGGCCCGGAAGGGCGGGGAGAGCAGCATCGCCGAACGCTCGGGGTGGGCGATCGCCCAGGACTTGGGCGCCATCTCGCCGACCACCATGTGCAGGAACACCACCACGACCATCGCCACGGCGAAGGCCACGCCGTAGCTCACGGCGCTGGGCAGGCCCAGCTTGTGCAGCAGCGGGTCGAGTTCGTGCGAGATCGCCGGCTTCGACACCGAGCCGAGGCCCAGCGTGCACACGGTGATGCCCAACTGCGCGCCGGCCAGCATCAGGGACAGCTCGCGGATGCCGGCCAGTGCCGCCCCGGCCCCGCGCCGCCCCTCGGCCGCGGCCTTCTCCATGCGGTGCCGTTTGGCGGCGACCAGCGCGAACTCGGCCGCCACGAAGAAACCGCTGCCGATCAGCAGCAGCACGGTCACGAAGACCGCCATGGGGAAACTCACGCCATCTCCTCGGCTTCCACCAGCGGGCTGATCCGCACCCGGTCGGCCACATGCCGGTCCAGCGTGCGGACGTCGATCAGGGCCCGGCCGCCCGAGGGCAGCTCGACCGTGACGCTGTCGCCGACCGTCGGGAAGCGGCCGAGCCGGTCCACGACCAGTCCGGCCACGGTGTCGTAGTCGTCGTCCTCCGGCAGCCGGACACCGGTGGCCTCGGCCACCTCGTCCAGCCGGCGCCCGGCGTCCACCAGCCAGCCGTCGCCGTCCGCGACGGCGAGCACGGTGACGGTGTCGGACTCGTCCGCGATGTCACCGACCAGTTCCTCGGCGATGTCCTCGTAGGTGACGATGCCCGCCACGCCGCCGTGCTCGTCGAGGACGACCGCGAACTCGTCGTCCTGCTCCCGCATCCGCGTCACCGCGTCGGGCAGCGCGAGCGTGTCCGGCAGCAGCAGGGGCCGCCGGGCCACCTCACCGGCGGTCGCGCCGGCGATGCGGGCGGCGGACAGCGCCATCAGCTCGCGCACGCCCAGCACACCCGCGATGTCGTCCGGGTGGTCGCCGAGGACGGGGTAGTTGGAGTGGCCGTGCCCGGCGATCAGACCGATCGCCTCCTCGGCACCGGCGTCCTTGCGGACGAAGACGGCGTCGGCGCGCGGCACCATCACCTCGTCGAGGGTGCGCTCGGAGAACTCCAGCGCGTGGTCCAGCAGCGCGGCGGTGTCCTTGGGCAGCGCGCCCCGCTCGTGGGACTCACCGATCAGATGGCCCAGCTCCTCCAGCGTGGCGCCGTGGTGCAGTTCCTCGACCGGCTCGATACCGACCCTGCGCAGCAGCTTGTTCGCCGCGTTGTCGAAGATGCGGACGACGGGGCCGACGACCTTCAGATACGCCAGCGTGGACGGGGCCAGCGCCTTCGCCAGCCGCTCGGGAACCGCGATCGCGAAATTCTTCGGGGCCAGCTCGCCCAGCACCATCTGCACGACCGTGGCCAGCACGAAGGCGAGGACGACGGCGATGCCGCTCACGGCCGCGTCGGGCAGGCCGAGTCCGGACAGGGCGGGCTTCAGCAGCGCGGACACCGACGGCTCGGCGATGAAGCCGACGACCAGGCCGGTGACGGTGATGCCGAGCTGCGCGCCCGACAGCATGAACGACAGCCGCTCCAGCACCTTCAGAGCCCGGGCCGCCTTGCGGTCCCCGGCCTCGGCCGCACGCGCGAGGGCGAGCCGGTCGGCGGAGACGTAGGCGAACTCCTGGGCCACGAAGTAGCCGGTGCCGGCGGTCAGCACGAACACGGCGAGCAGACCCAGCAGGGCCTCGGCGGCACTCACCCCACACCACCCCGCCGTGTGCCGCGATCACTGATGCCGTGGCGGGATGGTCGGGGACTGTGCCCCGGAGGGTCCGTCGGTCTGGCGGACAAGAAACTCGCTCCTCATGTGTCGTGTGTACTCGGGTCAACGACCGTCGTCGCGCCCGTGTTCCCGGATTCTACGACGCTGTAGAGAACAGTGCCCCGCTCCGGGTGCCCCTCACTCCGAGCGGGACTCCTCGGCGAGGTCCGGCACCAGCCCACGCATCGCCGCGCACTGGTCCGGCCCCATGAAGCGGGCCAGGCCCTCGGTGACCGTCTCGGCGAGCGGGCCGGAGGCCTGGGTCAGGAGGTCCCGGGCCTTGTCCGTGAGGGCGACCTCGATGCCGCGCTTGTCCCCGCACACCGACCTGCGGGTGACGAGGCCGGCGTGCTGGAGGCAGGCGATCTGGTAGGTGAGGCGGGTCTTGGGGCGGCCCAGGAGTTCCGCGACGCGCGTCATGCGCAGGCCGCCCTCGGGCTGCTCGGCGAGCAGGCACAGGATCAGGAACTCGTCGTGCGAGATGTCCAGCTTCTCCTTCACGACCGTCCGCAGTCGCTGCTCCACCGCTCCCGTCGCGGCGAGCAACAGCATCCAGGCGCGCAGCTCGGCGGGCAGCAGCCCGCTGCCCTCGGCGGACGGACATCCGGGCAGGTCGGCGGGGTGCTCCTGGGGGTCGGCCATGCCGTCCAGCGTACCTGTCGTCCAAATTTGGAGCAGGGGGTTGTTCAATTTTGGACGAGCGGCTAGCGTGCCCTCATTGCAGTCATCCAAATTTGGACGATACGAGTGGAGAAGGATCATGACCGTCGCCGTGGAAACCGGACTGTGGCAGCTCGACACGACCGCCTCGACCGTCGGCATCCGGCACAAGACCATGTGGGGCCTGGTCACCGTGAAGGGCGGCTTCGGCGCGCTGAGCGGCACGGGCGAGGTCCGGCCCGACGGGTCCGCCGTCGGCACCCTGGCCTTCGACGTCGCCTCCCTGGACACCGGGAACGCCAAGCGGGACACCCATCTGAGGTCCGCCGACTTCTTCGACGCCGACCACCACCCCGAGATCACCTTCGCGGCCCGCAGCGCCGAGCTCCGCGACGGCGACCAGGTGCACGTCGTCGGCCGGCTCACCGTGCGCGGCATCAGCAGGCCGCTGTCCCTCACCGCCCGCCTGACGGACGGGGACGCCACCGGGCTCACCCTGGACACCGAGTTCAGCGTGGACCGGGACCAGTTCGGCATGGGCTGGAACCAGCTCGGCATGATCCGCGGCCGGACCACGGTCACCGCCGCCCTCCGGTTCGTCCGCGCCACCGCCTGACAGCGGTCACTCCGCCCCTGCGAACTCACTCCGCCCCTCCGAGCGACTGCCGCACATCCGCGCTCGACAGGGTCTGCGGCGACGCCGTGAACGCGCGCAGGCGGACACGGACACCCGGCCGGGGCAGGACGAACCGGCCGGAGGGCGGGCGGAGTTCGTACCGGGCGGTGCTGTGCGGGGCCAGCGTGCGCGGGCCCCGGGCGACCCGCCAGTACGGGTCCATGCCCTGGCCCGTGGTCAGGGTGAAGTGCGGGGTGAGCGCCGTGCCGTCCCTGTTGGTGACCTGGAGGGTGAGGCGGGAGACGGTCACCGGGGTGGGACGGCGGACCGCCGTGACCCGCATGCACAGCGGCGGCGTTCCCGTCGCCGCCACGGCCGCGCTGCCCAGCGCCGGCGTCAGCAGCAGCGCCGTCGCGACGATCCGGGCCGGACCGCGCCGCGGGCCCGACAGCAGACACGGACGAGGCTGCCACGCCCCGGCGAACGCCGACGCGGGAGCGGTCACTGCCGCCGCCAGCCACAGCGGCGTCATCATCAGGTAGTAGCCGTCCTGGGAACGGGTCGCCAGATAGAAGGCGCACCAGGGCAGGACCGTCGCGGCCGGGCCCAGCCGCCGTACGAACAGCACGAACAGTGCGAGCAGACCGGCGAACAGCAGCAGACTCGCGTGGGAGTACCAGTCGAGCCGGTCGCTGCCGTTCGTCAGATACAGCGAGATGCCCACCAGGCCCTGGCCGTGGACCACCGCGCCCTGCGTCAGGGGCAGGGCGATCCCCGTCAGCCAGGTGCCCGGCTCACTGACGGCGAAGTAGGTGTTGATCAGCAGCCACACCGTCGCCGCGGCACCGGCGAACCGCAGCACCACCAGCACCGCCGCCCCTCCGCCCGATTCACCGCGCCGCACGGAGTAGATCCCGGCCAGCAGGAACGGCACCAGGAACCAGGGGAGTTGCTGCGCCGCGCACGCCGCCCCCAGGCACGCGGCCCGCGCCAGACCCGCCCCGCCGAGCCGCCCGCCCTCACCCGTCCGCGGCCAGCGCACCACCACCGGCACCAGCAGGGCCAGGGCCACGATCGCCGGGTAGCCGAGCCGGCCGTACGACGGCAGCATCCCGAAGCCCAGACACACCATGGTCGCCGCCGACCGCCACGGCGCGGGCAGCAGCCGCCACAGCGCGACGGTGCCGGCGATCAGCGCGCCCGTGCTCAACGCCGTCGCCGGAGCACCGCCATGGCCCAGCCACAGCAGCGGCACGGTCAGCAGCGGGGCCAGCGGCGGATAACCGTAGGTGAAGTCGTAGCCGCCGGTCACCGTCGGGGTGAGGGCCACGCCGTGGCCGAAGAGCCAGGGCCACGGCTGCCCGTACACCGCGTGCCCCGCGGCCAGTTCCCGTGCCGCCTGGGTGGTGAGCAACGCCTCGTCGGAGCCGCCGTGCAGCATGATCCACGCGCACAGGGTGAGCGTCACGCCCGTCACCAGCACGCACAGGTCCACCCGCGCCAGCGACCGGCCCCGGCGCACGACCAGGGCCAGCACCCCGCACACCAGGACCGAGGCGTAGCACGCCGAGATCACCGCGGCCACGGCCGGCCGGTGACCGGCCGCCGACGTCCACACCGCACGCGTACCGATCAGCAGACTGATGTCGGCGAGCAGGGTCAGGACGCGGTGCCACTGGGCCGGGGGCGGCGGTACGGCCACGCCCGACTGCGTCCGCGGGCCGGGCACCACCAGCGTGGTTTCTGCCGAGTACACGGCGCAGGACGCTAATCGCCGCTGGTGAGCGAGGACCGGGTGGAGGTGAAGAGTCCGGTGTGAGGCGAGTAAAGGTGCTTAGGTCAGTTGCTTAGGTCAGTACACGTCCCGCACATACCGCTTGTCCGCCGCGAGTTGCTTCACGTACGCGGTGGCCTCCGCCTCGCTCAGCCCGCCGTGCGTCACCGCGATGTCCCTGAGCGCCCGGTCCACGTCCTTGGCCATGCGCGAGGCGTCGCCGCAGACGTAGAAGCGGGCACCCTCGCACAGCCAGTGCCACAGCTCGGGCCCGTGCTCGCGCATCCGGTCCTGCACGTACACCTTGTTGCGCTGGTCGCGGGAGAAGGCGGTGTCCAGGCGGGTGAGGGTGCCCTCGTCGAGCAGCTCGGTCAGTTCGCTCTCGTAGTAGAAGTCCGTCGCGCGGTGCTGCTCGCCGAAGAACAGCCAGTTGGGAGCCCGGTGGCCGAGCGCCCGCCGCTCCTGGAGGAAGCCGACGAAGGGCGCGACACCGGTGCCCGGGCCGACCATGACCATCGGCGTCGTGGCGTCGCCCGGCGGCCGGAAGTGCGGGGAGCGCTGCACGAACACGGGCACCTCCGTGTCCGCTTCGGCATCCGCGAGGAAGGGCGAGCAGACCCCGCCGCGCGCCCGGCCGCGCAGGTTCTCGTACCGCACCACGGACACCGTCAGCGACACCCGCCGGTCGTCGACCAGCGGGCTGGACGATATGGAGTACAGCCGCGGCTGAAGCCCCCGCAGCGCCCCGGCCCACTCCTCGGCACTCGCCCGCACCGCGTACTCGGCGGCCACGTCCACGGCCTGCCGGCCCCAGCTCCACTGTGCCAGCCCGTCCTTGTTGTCGGGCCGCAGCAGCCTGCGCAACTCGTGCTTGTCCCGGGCGCGTTCGGCGACGAAGCGCAGCAGGTCGGGCGTGATCCTCGTGATGTCGAAGTGCCGGTGCAGGGCCTCGGCGAACGGCACCTCGCCAACGCCCTTGACCTGTACGGCCGTTGTCGCGTCCAGGCCGGTCACCGCCAGCCACTCCTCCACGAGGGCGGGCGCGTTGACGGGCCGCACGCCGAGCGCGTCCCCGGCCTCGTACGCCAGGTCCGTCCCGCTCGTGTCGAAGGTGAACCGGCGGACCTCCTTGCCCGCGCCGGGCCGGCTGAGCAACTGGTTGCCGACGAGCCGGGCGGTGGCGGCGGGCTTGGACTTGGTCCCCGGCTTCTCAGCCGAGGCCGGAGCCGGAGCCGAGGCCGGAGCCGGTGCTGAGGCCGGCGTAGGGGCCGTGCTCGTGCCGCCCAGCGCCGAGAGCACCTGGTCCAGCCACTCCCCGGCGGAGGGCTCGTAGTCCGGCTCGCAGTCCGTACGCGGGGCCAGCCGCACCCCGCCCAGCTCGTCGAGCCGCGCGTCCAGCCGCCGCCCGTGCCCGCAGAAGTCGTCGTACGAGGAGTCCCCGAAGGCGAGCACGGCGTACCGCACCCCGTCCAGCCGCGGGGCCGGCTCGCCGGAGAGCGCGTCCCAGAGGCCGCTGCCGTTGTCGGGCGCGTCGCCGTCCCCGAAGGTGCTGGTGATGAAGAGCAGATCGGCCGTGCGGGCGAGCGTCCCGACGTCGGCCTCGTCCATGCCGACGAGACGCGCGCGGTGCCCGGTCGCGGTCAGCCGCTCGGCGGTGGCGGAGGCGAACTCCTCGGCGTTCCCGGTCTGCGAGGCCCACAGCACGACGATCTCGCGGCCGGCGGGTTCCTGTGGCGCGGCGGTCGCGGTCCGGGAGGTCCGGGAGTACATGCCGGCGAGGACCCCGTTGACCCACAGGGCGTGCTCGGGCGAGAAGGGCGCGTCGGGCGGCAGCACCGGAACGCCGGGGGCACCCGAGCCGAGCCCGGCGAGGAAACCGGTGAGGTACCGGCGTTCCTGGGCGGAGAGGACCGGCGGAGGGGAGGGTTCCAGGCCGAAGGGATCGGCGGCGCCCGGGGTGACCGTCGTGGGCGTCAGGGCCGGGGCGGGCTCCTCGCGCACGGTTGGGGCCGCCTCCTGTACGGGCGTTGCCACCTTCGCCAGCGAGACGGCGCACACCTTGAACTCCGGCTGGAACGACAGCGGATCCACCGCGTCGCTCGTCACCGCGTTGATGCTCAGATACTCGCCGAACAGGTCGTTCCAGTGGAACGGCGCGAAGCAGCACCCCGGCCGCACCCGGTCCGTCACCACCGCCGGCAGCACGGCCCGCCCGCGCCGCGAGGCGACCTCGACCAGCTCGCCCTCCGCGACGCCGAGCGCGCCCGCGTCCTCGGGATGGAGCTCCACGAAGGGCCCGGAGTTCAGCTTGTTGAGCTTCGCGACCTTCCCGGTCTTGGTGAGCGTGTGCCACTGGTGCTGCACCCGCCCGGTGTTGAGCACGAACGGATAGTCGTCGTCCGGCATCTCGGCGGCGGGCAGCTGCGGGCGCGCGAAGAAGACGCCCCGACCGGAGGCCGTCGGAAAACGCAGTCCCTCGTCACCCACGTACCGGATGGGATTGCGCTCCGGCCCGTCCTCCCGCGCGGCCGGCCACTGCACGGGCGTCTCGCGCAGCCGCTCGTAGGACACCCCGCGCAGGTCCCACCCGGTCTTCGGGTTCCAGAACCGCCGGATCTCCTCGAAGACCTGCTCGGCGCTGTCGTACGAGAACCCCTTCTCGTACCCCATCGCGCACGCCACCTCCGCGATGATCCGCCAGTCGGCCATCGCCTCCCCGGGCGGGTCCGCGGCCGGCCGGGTCAGCGTGAGGTTGCGCTCGCTGTTGACGAAGACGCCCTCCGCCTCGGTCCACATCGCGCCCGGCAGGACGACGTCGGCGTACGCGTTCGTCTCCGTGTCGGTGAACACGTCCTGCGTCACGACGAACTCGGCGGCCTCGAGGCCCTCGATGACCGTACGGCGGTTGGCGACCGAGGCGACCGGGTTGGTGCAGATGATCCAGCAGGCCTTGATCTCCCCGTCGGCCATCCTCTGGAACATCTCGACGGTGCCCTTCCCGACGCCGTCCTTGCGCACCGTGCCCGGCGGCAGCTCCCACACGTCCTCGGCGAACGCCCGCTCCTCGTCCACGAGCACCGACCGCTGCCCCGGCAGCCCCGGGCCCATGTAGCCCATCTCGCGCCCGCCCATGGCGTTCGGCTGACCGGTGAGGGAGAACGGCCCGGCGCCCGGACGGCAGATCGCCCCCGTCGCCAGATGCAGATTGACCAGGGCGTTGGTATTCCAGGTGCCGTGCGTGGACTGGTTGAGCCCCATGGTCCAGCAGCTCATCCACCGCTTGCCCGCCTCGCCGATCAACCGGGCGGCGGTGCGCAGCTCGTCCTCCGCGATCCCGGTGATCTCCGCGACCGCGGCCGGGGCGTAGTCGGCGAGAAATCCGGGCAGGGCCTCCCAGCCCTCGGTGTGCGCGGCCATGAACTCCGGGTCGGTGTCCCCGCCCTCGTGCAGCAGATGCAGCAGACCGTTCAGCAACGCCAGGTCGGTACCCGGCCTGACCTGCAGGAACAGATCGGCCTTCGCCGCGGTCGCGGTCCGCCGCGGATCGACGACGATCAGCTTGGCGCCCGCCTTGACCCGCTCCATCATCCGCAGGAAGAGGATCGGATGGCAGTCGGCCATGTTCGACCCGATGACGAGAAAGGCATCCGCCTGATCGAAGTCCTCGTACGACCCGGGCGGCCCGTCCGCACCCAGCGACAGCTTGTAGCCGGTGCCCGCGCTCGCCATGCACAGCCGTGAGTTCGACTCGATCAGGTTCGTCCGCACGAACCCCTTGGCCAGCTTGTTCGCCAGATACTGCGCCTCGAGGCTCATCTGCCCCGAGACGTAGAAGGCGACCGCGTCCGGCCCGTGCTCGTCGACGATCGCCCGCAGCCGCGCGGCGGTCTCGGCGATCGCGTCGGCCACCGGCGCCGGAACCGGCTCCTCGCCCCGGTCGTCCCGCACCAGCGCGCTGGTCAGCCGCCCGGGCGCGGCGAGCATGTCGGCCGTGGTCGCGCCCTTGGTGCAGAGCCGCCCCGCGTTCGCCGGATGCGCCTTGTCGCCGGACGCCTTCAAGATCTTGCGCCGGCCGTCCGGCCCCGCCCCGACATCGAGGACGAGGCCGCAGCCCACACCGCAGTACGAGCAGACGGTGCGCACCTGCTTCGTCTCCTGCTGCGGCCGGGGAGTCGTGGTCATGCCGTCGACGGTACGAACACCCCGTTACGCAGGTGTCACATCGCTCGATCACGAGGAGTTAAGCCCGTCACACAACCGCCTTCCGGCCGTTGTGAGGTGCATTGAGGTCGCGGAGCGTGTCGCTGTTGGGCCGAACGGGTGACTCTGCGCAAGAATTGCCCGATGCAGACAGTCAGTGCGAGCCAGGACGGAGCATGCCGGTGAACAGCCACGATGTCACCGACGAACAGTGGGAGGGGCTCGCCCAGGTCGTGCCACTGCGGGGCCGGGACGCCTGGCCGTCCTCCGTCGGCCACCGGTCCATACCCGAGGCCGAGACGCAGACGCGCCGCCGCTTCGTCGTCCTGCGGGTGAACGTCTTCGCCGACGCCCGGGACGTCGCCGAGCGGCTGATGGCGGGGGTGCCCGTGCTGCTCGACCTGACCGGCGCGGAGACGGAGGTCGCCAAACGCGTCCTCGACTTCAGCACGGGCGTCGTCTTCGGCCTGGCGAGCGGGATGCACCGCGTGGACCGCAACGTGTTCCTGCTGACGCCGGCCGGCACCGAGGTGACGGGGTTGATGGAGGGGGCCGGGCTTCCCGGGGTGTGACGGTAGCTCGATCGTAGGAATGCCCCGGAGACGGAACGGTTCGTCCTGTCGCCGGAGCCCTACCGTCCGGATATGACCCAGCCCCCCGCACCCACACCCCCCACATCTCCTGTACCTCCCGCACCTTCCGCGGCCCTCGCGCATCCCGACCGCCCCCGCCTCACGGAACTGCGCCTGGCCGCCTTCACCACCCACCGCCGAGCCGCGTTCCCGCTCGGGCCGCTCACCCTCCTCGCCGGCCCCAGCGGCTGCGGCAAGACCAGCGCGCTGCGGGCGTACGAGGCCCTGGCCCGGCTCGGCGGCGGCGCCGGGCTCGGCGAGGCGTTCCCGGACCCCGTCGCCTGTGTCCCGGAGCGGGCCCGGCCCGACGCGCAGCGCCGCCGGGGCTTCCGCATCGGCTGCACGGCCGACGGCCCCGAGGGCCCGGTCCGGCTCGACGTGGCCGTGCAGGCCGAGCCCGAACTGCGGGTCGTGGGCGAGCGGCTGACGGCCGACGGCCTTGTCCTCCTGGAGACCGCCCTGCGCGACCCCGGAAAGCGCGCCGTGCAAGCCGCCTGGCACACGGCCGGGCCGACGCCGGTGACCCGCGGCCCGCTGCCGGACGACCGGCTCGGCACGGCCCTGCTGCCGCTGCGCGTGGCCGGCAAGACACCCGGCCAGCGCAGGGTGCTGGCCGCGGCCGAGCAGATGGTGGTCGCCCTGCGCTCCGTCTTCGCCTGCGACCCCCAGCCCGCCCGGATGCGCGGCCCCGTACCGTCCGGCTCCGGCCGGCTGCGCGGTGGCTGCGGCAATCTGGCCGACGTGCTGGAGCGCACCCGCACCGAGTGCGGACGACGGCACGCGCTGTTCGTGGCGGCGGTGCGCGCCGGCTGCGCCGGGCCGGTCGCGGACGTGCTCGCCCGGGCGGAGGAGGCAACGGGAACGATCCGCGCGACGCTCGACCGGGGCGACGGCGTCCGTACGGACCTGGGACGGCTCGGCGACGGCGAACTGCGGTACGTGGCACTCGCGTTGGTCCTGCTCACCGGACCGGGCGTGCTGGAGGTCGACCCGGCCGGCGAGGTGCCCGCCGCACTCCAGACGCTCACCGTCCTCGCCGACGGCTTCGACCGGGGCCTGGACGGACGGCAGCGGCTGGAACTGCTGCGGCTGGCGGCCCGGATGTGCGAGCGGGGGCACATCCGGCTCGTCGGCACGGTCAGCGACGCCTCGTGGGCCGCCGGGACGGAGGGTGTCACGGTGGTACACCTGGACCGTGACTGATCACCTGGACGTGGCCGAACTGCAACGCCGCCTGGCCGATTTCGCGGCCGCGCGGAACTGGCAGCAGTACCACACCCCGAAGAACCTGGTCGCCGCGCTCAGCGTGGAGGCCTCCGAACTGGTCGAGATCTTCCAGTGGTTGACCCCCGAGGAGTCGGCCCGCGTCATGACCGAACCCGACACCGCGCACCGCGTCACCGACGAGGTCGCCGACGTGCTCGCGTATCTGCTCCAGCTCTGCGAGGTGCTCGGCATCGACCCGCTGGCCGCGCTGAACGCGAAGATCGACCGGAACGAGCGGAGGTTTCCGATCCAGGAGTAGCAAAGTCCGTTTGTACGCTACGTAACCAAAATGCGGCCCGAATCCGAATTGTTGTCCGCAGATTTCCGTCTTCCTCTGGCTTTTCGTCTCACACCCCTTCACTCTGGGTAGTGAACTAGGGAGTTCGGGCAGGCGTACGCGCGGGAGCGCGTCGTGACAGACGGGGGCAGCGCATGGACGCGGTGCGGCTCATCGTGACGAGCAGGCGGTCCCTGGCCGCGGGTGGCGACCAGCGGGAGGTCCTGGCCGAGGTGTGGCAGGCGCAGGCCCTCGCGCAGGCGATAGGCAGCCGCCTCGCGGTTGCCGGACCGCCCGAACTGCGCGGCGAGGCACTGGGATTGACGGAGCTGGCGGGCCGAGGCTGCGGCGTCCTCGACCCGCCCGAACTGGCCCCGGGTGAGCTGCGGGCGGGCCAGCTCACCGAGTTGGGCGACGCCCGCCACACCCTGATGTTCCTCGGCGGTCTCCTCGGCGAGGTCGGCATCGCCCTCGTCGGCCTCGCCTGCGCCGCGGACGACGAGGGCACGTACTGGCAGTGCATGGAGGCCATCGACGCGGCGGACGAGTCCCGCGACCGCGTCCTCGAAATGCTCCGCAGACTCGCGGACCGCGAACAGGTGGTCCCGGAGCGGGAAGCGGGCTAGACCAGGGACCGCTCCTGGCGTAGCGCGGGCCGGTGGGGCTTGTTCGCGCAGTTCCCCGCGCCCCTGGGGCAACGCCCTCAAGGAGAACTGCGCGCCCGGCCCTCCGGGGAACGCCGCCCCCGTCCCGTCCCTCAGCCGACAGGGCCCTCCTCGCCCGGCCCTCGGCCGGCATCCCCCGCTGCCTGAAGATCCGCGTCCAACGCCGACAGATCAGCGTTCAACGCCGCCATCAGCTCCTCCATCTGCTGCAACAGCCCTTTCGGCTGCCCGGTCCCGCCCTGCTGCGGCACGGTCTCTTCGGACATGACGGCCTCCTCGGCCCATGGCCCCCGGGGAGGCCGACGCGGGTGACGCCCCGGCGGTCGCCGACCGGTGCGGAAGCCGGGGGCTCCGGCTCCGCCCGAGCCAACGATCACCACCGGGGCCGGTCACTGGCCGGGTCACGCGGGACCAGCGGTATGGACGTAATTTCACCCGACCGGGGACCGCTGGGGACGGGGGACCGACCTCGTCGCCCCGCACCCCGGCGTGCAGGATGGAAGCATGGATCTCCGCATCTTCACCGAGCCCCAGCAGGGGGCCACCTATGACACGTTGCTCGCCGTCGCCAAGGCCACCGAGGACCTGGGCTTCGACGCCTTTTTCCGCTCCGACCACTACCTGCGCATGGGCGACGGCGACGGCCTGCCCGGCCCCACCGACGCCTGGCTGACCCTGGCCGGACTCGCCCGTGAGACCAAGCGGATCCGGCTCGGCACCCTGATGACCGCCGGCACCTTCCGACTGCCCGGCGTGCTGGCCATCCAGGTCGCGCAGGTCGACCAGATGTCCGGGGGCCGCGTCGAGCTCGGCCTCGGCGCCGGCTGGTTCGAGGAGGAGCACAAGGCCTACGGCATCCCGTTCCCCAAGGAGAAGTTCGCCCGCCTCGAGGAACAGCTGGAGATCGTCACCGGCCTCTGGGCGACGGACCTCGGCAAGACCTTCGACTTCCACGGCACCCACTACGACCTCACGGCCTCTCCCGCGCTGCCCAAGCCCGCGCAGAAGAAGATCCCCGTGCTCGTCGGCGGCCACGGCGCCACCCGCACCCCGCGGCTGGCCGCACAGTACGCCGACGAGTTCAACATGCCCTTCGCCTCCGTCGAGGACAGCGAGCGCCAGTTCGGCCGGGTGCGCGCCGCCGCCGAGGAGGCCGGCCGCGACGGCGACGATCTGACCTACTCCAACGCCCTCGTCGTCTGCGTCGGCCGGGACGAGGCGGAGGTCGCCCGCCGGGCCGCCGCGATCGGCCGCGAGGCCGACGAGCTGAAGCTCAACGGCCTGGCCGGCTCCCCGTCCGAGGTCGTCGACAAGATCGGCCGCTACGCCGAGATCGGCGCCCAGCGGATCTACCTCCAGATCCTCGACCTGGACGACCTCGACCACCTGGAGCTGATCTCCTCGCAGGTGCAGTCGCAGCTGTCGTAAGTCCGGCGTCGCGGCTGTCGTGAGTCCCGCACGGCACGTCGGCCGTCCGGCGGATCGGGCCGTGGAGCGCGATCCGCCGGGCCTCCGTCAGGGCTTGCGGGCGACCGCCACATAGAGGGGGATCTCCTCGCCTCCGCCATCACCTTCGCGGGGTTCGCCGAGTTCGGGGTGCCACCGCTCGGCCAGGGCCACACCGGGGTCCACCAGCTCAAGGCCGGTGAAGAACTCCGAGAACTCGCCGAGGCTGCGCACCTGTGCCGCCGTGCCGCCCTTGCGGTACACCTCGACGACCCGCTCCCAGGTCTCCGGGTCGAAGTCGCCGGTCGCGTGGGAAAGCGTCAAGTGGCTTCCGGGCGCCAGCGGTTCGAGGAGTTCCCGTACGAGCCGGAGGGGCTCGTCCTCGTCGCCCACCAGGTGCAGGAGTGCCACCAGGGAGAGGGCGATCGGCCGGCTGAAGTCGAGGGTCTCCCGGGCCGTTGCGATGATCTTTCCGGGGTCCCGCACATCGGCCTGGACATACGCGGTCCTCCCCTCCGGCGCGCTGTGCAGCAGGGCCTCGGCGTGCCGGAGGACGATCGGGTCGTTGTCCGCGTACACCACCCGGGCCTCCGGGACGATCCCCTGGACGATCTGGTGGAGGTTCGGCTCGGTCGGGATGCCGGTCCCGATGTCGAGGAACTGGCGGATGCCCCGCTCGGCCAGCAACCGGGAGGCGCGGTGCATGAAGGCGCGATTGGTCCGCGCCATCGCGCTCACGGCGGGGAAGTGCGAGGTCACCTGCTCGGCCGCCGCCACGTCGACCGGATAGTTGTCCTTCCCGCCCAGGAAGTAGTCGTACATCCGCGCCGAATGGGGCTTGCTGGTGTCGATGGTGCCCACAGTCGCATATCCTCCCTCGAACGCCCGGTCGACCGGAGGCTAGCGAAAATTCCCGGATGCTGCCGATGTTCCCTCTGTACGGTGAGTGGATCCGCAGTTCAGCCCCTACTTCGAGGCTCACCACCGTGTTTCTGACCATCACCACGACCGGCACCCCGGACCGCCCCGCCACCGATCTCGGCTACCTGCTGCACAAGCACCCCGAGAAGGCGCAGGCGTTCTCCACCTCCTACGGCACGGCCCACGTTCTCTACCCCGAGGCGGACGCCCAGCGCTGCACGGCGGCGCTGTTGCTGGAGGTGGACGCGGTGGCGCTGGTCAGGCGCGGCAAGGGCAAGGGCCGGGGCGGTGCCCCGGACGCGGCACTCGCGCAGTACGTCAACGACCGCCCGTACGCGGCCTCCTCCCTTCTCGCCGTGGCGCTGAGCGGCGTCTTCTCCAGCGCGATGAAGGGTGTCTGCAACGCCCGGCCCGAACTGCCCGCCGTACCCCGGCCGTTGCGTATCGAGGTGCCGGCGCTGCCCGCCCGCGGCGGCCCCGGGCTCGTACGGAAGCTCTTCGAGCCGCTGGGCTGGACGGTCACCGCCGAGCCCGTGCCGCTGGACACCGAGTTCCCGCAGTGGGGCGACTCCCGCTACGTCCGACTCGAACTGGAGTCCACGGACCGCACTCTCGCCGAGGCCCTGCGCCACCTCTACGTCCTGCTCCCGGTCCTGGACGACGCCAAGCACTACTGGGTCGCCCCCGACGAGGTCGACAAGCTGCTGCGCGCCGGTGAGGGCTGGCTGCCCGGCCACCCGGAGCAGAAGCTGATCACCAGCCGCTATCTCGCGCGCCGCTGGTCGCTGACCCGTGCCGCGACGGAGCGGCTGGAGCTGGTACGGCTGGCCGAGACGGACGACAGCGAGGTCGAGGAGATCGACAACGCGGTCGGGGCGGATACCGAGACCGAGGAGCGGCCGACCCCGCTGGCCGTGCAGCGCCGGGAGGCTGTCACCGCCGCGCTCAAGGCGTCCGGGGCCGCCCGTGTCCTGGATCTCGGCTGCGGACAGGGCCAGTTGGTGCAGACACTGCTCAAGGACCCGGTGTTCACCGAGATCGTGGGCGTGGACGTGTCGATGCGGGCGCTCACCATCGCCTCCCGGCGGCTCAAGCTGGACCGCATGGGGGAGCGGCAGGCCGCGCGCGTCAAGCTCTTCCAGGGCTCGCTCGCCTACACCGACCAGCGGATCAAGGGCTACGACGCCGCCGTGCTCAGTGAGGTCATCGAGCACCTCGACCTGCCCCGGCTGCCGGCCCTGGAGTACGCCGTGTTCGGATCGGCCCGCCCGCGCACGGTCCTCGTGACGACCCCGAACGTCGAGTACAACGTGCGCTGGGAGAGCCTCCCGGCCGGCCAGGTCCGGCACGGCGACCACCGCTTCGAGTGGACCCGCGCCGAGTTCCGGGCCTGGGCGGAGTCGGTGGCCGAACGCCACGGGTACGACGCCGAGTTCGTACCCGTCGGCCCCGACGACCCGGAGGTGGGGCCGCCCACCCAGATGGCCGTGTTCACCCTGACCGACCCGAAGGAGGCGAAGGCGGCATGACCGACGTACGCGAGGGACGGGTCCTGCCCGTCACCGACCTCTCCCTGGTGGTGCTCGTCGGCGCCTCCGGCTCCGGCAAGTCCACCTTCGCCCGCAGGCACTTCAAGCCCACGGAGATCATCTCGTCCGACTTCTGCCGCGGCCTCGTCTCGGACGACGAGAACGACCAGAGCGCCACCAAGGACGCCTTCGACGTCCTGCACTACATCGCGGGCAAGCGCCTCGCCGCCGGCCGCCGCACGGTCGTGGACGCCACCAGCGTGCAGCCCGACGCCCGCCGTCAGTTGATCGACCTGGCCAGGCAGTACGACGTCCTGCCGATAGCCATCGTGCTCGACGTGCCCGAGGAGGTGTGCGCCGAGCGCAACGCGGGCCGCACCGACCGCGCGGACATGCCCCGCCGGGTCATCCACCGCCACACCCGGGAACTCCGCCGCTCCCTCAGGCACCTGGAGCGCGAGGGCTTCCGCAAGGTGCACGTCCTGCGGGGCGTCGACGAGGTCGAGCACGCCACGATCGTCACCGAGAAGCGGTTCAACGACCTGACCCACCTCACCGGCCCCTTCGACATCGTCGGCGACATCCACGGCTGCGCCGCCGAACTGGAGGCGCTGCTCGGCAAGCTGGGCTACACCGACGGAGTCCACCCCGAGGGCCGTACCGCCGTCTTCGTCGGCGACCTCGTCGACCGCGGCCCCGACAGCCCGGGCGTGCTGCGCCGCGTCATGGCGATGGTGAAGTCCGGCAACGCCCTGTGCGTGCCCGGCAACCACGAGAACAAGTACGGCCGCCACCTGCGCGGCCGCAAGGTCCAGCACACCCACGGCCTCGCCGAGACCATCGAGCAGATGACGGGCGAGAGCGAGGAGTTCGTCGCCGAGGTACGGGAGTTCCTCGACGGCCTCGTCAGCCACTACGTCCTCGACGGCGGCCGGCTGGTCGTCTGCCACGCCGGGCTGCCCGAGAAGTACCACGGCCGCACCTCCGGCCGGGTCCGCAGCCACGCCCTGTACGGCGACACGACCGGGGAGACCGACGAGTTCGGGCTGCCGGTGCGCTACCCGTGGGCGGAGGACTACCGCGGCCTGGCCGCCGTCGTCTACGGCCACACCCCCGTGCCCGAGGCCACCTGGCTCAACAACACCATCTGCCTGGACACCGGCGCCGTCTTCGGCGGCAAGCTCACCGCGCTGCGCTGGCCGGAGCGCGAGCTGGTCGACGTACCGGCGGAGCGCGTCTGGTACGAGCCGGCGAAGCCGCTGCGCACCGAGGCCCCCGGCGGGCACGACGGCCGACCGCTGGACCTGGCGGACGTGCAGGGCCGGCGGGTCGTGGAGACCCGGCACCAGGGCCGGATCTCGATCCGTGAGGAGAACGCTGCGGCGGCCCTGGAGGTCATGAGCCGCT
This sequence comes from Streptomyces sp. NPDC056948, assembly GCF_042674225.1. Taxonomy (NCBI): domain Bacteria; kingdom Bacillati; phylum Actinomycetota; class Actinomycetes; order Kitasatosporales; family Streptomycetaceae; genus Streptomyces; species Streptomyces sp. NPDC056948. Next base: position 8,426 of record NZ_JBHUQX010000065.1, on the reverse strand, counting down.
TCGCGGTGGACCCGCGGCTGCTGCCGTACCTCCCGCCGACGATGGCACCGACGGCGACCAGCAAGGTCGACGGCTACCTCGAACACCCGGTGGAGGCCTTCGCGCAGTACGCGGCGGACGGTGTCGAGCGGGTCGTGTGCGAGGAGAAGCACATGGGTTCGCGGGCGGTGGCCCTGGTGTGCCGGGACGCGGACGTGGCGCGCAAGCGCTTCGGCGTTGGGGGTACCTCCCGCTCGAGCGCGGCCGAGAGCGGGGGAGGCCCGACCGGGTCCCTCTACACCCGCACCGGCCGCCCGTTCCTCGACGACGACTCTCTCACCGCGGAGATCCTCGACCGGCTGCGCACGTCGATCGGCGAGGCCGGCCTCTGGGACGAACTGGCCACCGACTGGCTGCTGCTGGACGCCGAGCTGATGCCCTGGTCGCTGAAGGCGTCCGGGCTGCTGCGGTCGCAGTACGCCGCCGTGGGTGCCGCGTCCGGCGCGGTGCTCCCGGGAGCACGGGCCGCGCTGGAGGGCGCGGCCGCGCGGGGCGTGGACGTGACCGGCCTGCTGGCCCGCACCCGCGAACGGTCCGCCGACGCCGTCGCGTTCACCGAGGCGTACCGCCGCTACTGCTGGACCACGGACGGCCTCGACGGCGTCCGTCTGGCACCGTTCCAGATCCTCGCGGTCCAGGGCCGCAGCCTCGCCGCCCTGCCGCACGACGAGCAGCTCGCCCTGCTCGACCGGCTCGTCGAGCACGACGGCAGCGGCCTGCTCCGGACCACCCGGCGGCTGTACGTCGACACGGCCGACCCGGAGTCCGTCCAGGCCGGTGTCGACTGGTGGCTGGAGATGACCGGCCGCGGCGGCGAGGGCATGGTCGTCAAGCCGGCCGGCGCCCTCGTCCGCGACCCCCAGGGCCGCCTCGTCCAGCCCGGCATCAAGTGCCGCGGCCGCGAGTACCTGCGGATCATCTACGGCCCCGAGTACACCCGCCCGGAGAACCTGGACCGGCTGCGCTCGCGGTTCCTCAACCACAAGCGGTCCCTGGCGATCCGCGAGTACGCCCTGGGTCTCGAGGCCCTGGACCGGCTGGCCGACGGCGAGCCGCTGTGGCGGGTGCACGAGGCGGTCTTCGGCGTGCTGGCTCTGGAATCGGAGCCGGTCGACCCGAGGCTGTGATCCGTGGCTTCCCAACAGTCCCTGGTTAACCGTTGGTTGCCGTGCTAACTTCGCTGGTCGGTCTATGCAGGTGAACCGACTCAGGGGGAAAGTCGGTGCAGACAGGTGCGGCGCCCGGCGGGTCCGGCGGCGAATCCGGACATCCATCGGAATTCGAGCTGTTGTTACAGCTCACCGACGTCCTCTGCGAGCTGAGCTGTGTGGAGGACGCGCCGAGCCGGGTGCAGTTCGCCAGTCTGCTGGGAGGCCAGCTCCGTCGGCCGGTGGACTTACGCGGCGTCAGGCTCCGTGAGGATGTGGTGAGTCTGGTGACCGCCGCGCTGAGCGTGGCGGGCGGGGAACACGTACTTGTCGGGGTGGTCCGCATCCTCGAAGGCGCCCCGGCCGGAGACGAACTCGACCGGCTGATCGCTCCGGCCCCCGTCCTGGCCGGACCGCTGTCCAAGGAGGACGAGAAGAGCGCCCGTGTCGCGCTCTCCCGCGGCGACCTGCCCGCCGCACGCTTACGGGACGGCCTGGCCGAGGAACTCGTCGGGCTCGACCTGCCCGACGGACTCACCCCCGAGCAACTCTTCACGCACCTTCTCGAATGGAACGTGCAGGAGGACGGCCTGCCGCCCGCCGTCCTCCTCCTCGACCACGCGGCCCGTCTCGCCCGGACCGCCGATCATCGCCTCGCACTGACCGCGTGGGCCGACGACTGGGCCGGACGCGCGGGCCTGAGAGCGGAGTTGGCGGAGCGCCGGGAGAGGCGCGCCGCAGTGGTGTGGTCGCCCGACATCCCCCGCACCCTGGTCGTCGCCGTCGAACCGGCCCGGGACGGCAGCACGGACGTGGTCGTGCGGACCTGGACGAACGCGACCCCGGGCCGCTGGGACCCACGCCCCGGCGAGCCGGACACGATCCCCCTGGACGACCTCGGCCGAGCGGTCGACCACGCACTCCGGCGCGGCACCCGACTCTGGCTGGTGCCGCGCGAGCCGGACTCGAGCGGACTCCAGGAGCCGCCTGCGTACATAGAGTTCCTCCTTCCGTACGATCTGATGAACCACGATGTGGCGGGGTTGACGTTCGCCGTGGGGGACGGTGAGCCCACTCCGCTCGGTCTGCGGTACGGGGTGCATCTACGCAGCCTTGAACGCATGCGTACGGACAACGCCGTGGTCCGGCAGCAGTGGCAGCGGCGTTGGACCGCTCTGAAGCAGCATGGGATCACGGTGCATGCCTGGAGTGAGGCGGACGCCCGGCGGCTGCGCGCGTGGCAGATCGCGCTCGCCGGGGAATCAAGAAGTACGGCAGTGCTGTTGGACGCGCCGACGGGGGCGCCGACCCTGGCGGCACTCAAAGCGGCGATCGCGGAGGGGATCGGGCTGGCCGTCTGGGACCGCAGAGGTGTGTTCAAAGAGGAGAGGCGCGAGGTGGTGACCGCGGTCTTCGCGGCCGTGGCGATGCCCGTGCAGCTGCCCTCCGTAATTCACCGCATGCGTCTGAACGCCGAGAGCGGCGCGGAGGACGCGGTCCAGTATCTGGCCCGGAACGTCGGATTCCTGTGGGACGACCCCACGCGAGTCGTCGACTTCCAGACCACCGACCCCGGCGATCTCGCCAGCTGAGCTAGGAGGCTTCGGCATGAGTGCACAGGAACGGACGGCCGCGGACGACTGGCGTGTCTTCCACGCCACCGGACGCCCGCAGGACGCCCCACCCGTGCTGCCGGACCCGCCGCCCTGGCGGAGGTTCCGTGGCGGTCCGGTCGAGGCCCCACCCGCGGACGATGCCGAGGCCGCGCTGCGCCGCCTGGGGCCCGGCGGCCTCACACCCCAACTCGACGAGGAGCAGATAGAGACGGTCAACGCTGCCCTGCTGCTGCGCCGCCCTCTGCTGATCACCGGCCCCCCGGGCGTCGGCAAGTCGACGCTCGCCTACCTGATCTCGCGTGAGATGGGGCTCGGCCGGGTACTGGAATGGAACATCGTGAGCCGTACCAGCCTGCGCGACGGCCTGTACGTCCACGATGCCATGGGTCGTGCCCAAGCCATCGCCGCCTGGCAGGCGGGACTGCGCGACACGGCACGGACGGAGCCGGTGTTCGAAGACGGCGAACAGACCGTCAACCCGTCGACCGTGTCAAAAGATCGTCAACTTGCGCCGGTTATAGGCGAGTTCATTACACTGGGGCCGCTGGGCACTGCCTTGCTGCCCTACGAACGGCCCCGGGTGCTTCTCGTCGACGAACTCGACAAGAGCGACATCGACCTGCCGAACGACCTGTTGCACGTTCTGGAGAATGGAAGTTATGAGGTTCCGGAGCTGGTGCGCGACGCCGCCGACGCGGCGAGCGTGCACACCAGCGACCCGGGAGGCCGGGCCGTGGTGCGCGACGGACGGGTCGAGTGCCGGGAGTTCCCGGTCGTGGTGATCACCAGCAACGGGGAGCGGGAATTCCCCGCCGCCTTCCGCCGCCGCTGTCTGCCGATGGAGATGCACACCCCCACCCGGGAGCAGTTGCTGGCCATGGTGGAAGGGCATCTGGGGCTCAGGGCTCGGGGCACCGAAGACCTCGTCGACCTGTTCGTTCAGCGGGTCCAGGCGGGCGGAATCCACTCCCTCGACCAGTTGCTCAACGCTGTCCAGATGACTACTGCGGGTGGTTTTCAGGCTGACGGTGACGGGCGTAAGCTCGTCGAACTGCTGCTCCGCGACCTCGCGAAGGGCCGCTGATGACCCGGGAGCGCGCATCCGGACCGGGCGACGGGGATCCCGCATCGGGATCGTCGCCGCCTCCTTCGGTGTACCCCGAGCCGCTCGCGCACGCGAGCGAGCGCGGAGACCGGGTCCAGGCCGCTCCCGACCACATCCTGCCGCGCTGGCAGGAGTTCGCCGACGCGGTATGGCTCGCCGCGCACCGGAGCCGGTACGGCGGTCCCGGCAAGGTGGCTCAGGAGGCGCCGGGCCCGGCCGTGGAGGCCGTACACCCGCAGGACGCCGAGGCCGAACGACCGGCCGGGCCACCGGTGGCCGACGACACACTCCTCGATCTGCCCGCGGCCGACGACGAGGACCCTCCTCCCGAGCCACCGCCGGCGAGCCGCACCACCGCCTCATCGCTCCCTTCCTCCGGCCGAGCCGTCGCCCAGGCCGTCGGCCGTCTCGTACCTCACCCCGAAGGCCGCCTCACCCTGCACCTCGGGCCGCCGCTGCTGCCCCGGGCCGAACCCGACCCGTCCGGCCCCGGCCGCGTCACGGCCCTGCTCGCACGCGCCCTGCACCACCTGGCCCGCCGCATCCCGTCCCGCGACAGGCTGGAGCTGGACGAGGAGACGACCGCCGAACAGGGCCTGGTCGACGGGCTGTGGATGCCGTTCCTGCGGCCCGCCCGGGTCTCCGCCTTCGACCTGGTGCTGCTGCTCGACGACGCGCCCACGATGCGGATCTGGGAGGAGAGTGCCGCGCGCCTCGCCCGCGCCGCCGAGCACAGCGGTGCCTTCCGGAGCGTGCGCACGATCCGGGCGACAGTGCCGCGCACCGGCACAGCCACCCTGCGCTGGTCCACGGGGCGGGCCGTCGCCGCCCCCGCCGAACTGCTCGACGGCCGGGGCAGCCGGATCTTCCTCGTCGTCACCGACGGACTGGCCCACGGCTGGGCCGCCACCGCCGCCGACGAACTCCTCGGCCGCCTCGCCCACGCCGGCCCCACCGCCCTCGTCCACCTGCTGCCGCCGCATCTGCGCCACCGGTCCTCGCTCTACCCGTACCCGGCCGTCCTGGAGGCCGGAGGTTTCGGAGCCTCCAATGACAGCCTCGGGCACTGGGCACCGCCCGGCGGCCCCGATCCGATGCGACCTCTGCCCGACGCGGGCGACGGCTCCGTCGCCGTCCCGGTGCTCTCCCTGAAACCCGCCTCCCTCGCGGCCTGGTCCGATCTCGTCACCGGTGGGCGCGGCGTACGCCGTTCGCTGCCCGTCGTCCTGGCAGGCGCCCTGAGCAAGGGCGCGCCCGCTCCCGGTCTGCGCGCCCCGCGTCTGCCCCGCGCGGCCACGGCCGCCGTACGACGCTTCTTCAGCCTCGCCACCCCCTCAGCTCGCCGACTCGCCACAGAACTTGCCGCCGTTCCCTTCGACTTCGACCTGGTCGAGCAGTTACGGCGACGCGTCATGCCGGAGACTGGGCCCGATCACCTCGCCGAAATCCTCATGGGCGGTCTGATCGACTGGGAGGGCGGAGGGGAGGGGCGCCCCGAGTTCGCCGACGGCGTCCGCGAGGCGCTGCTCGCGACCACCACGCGCAGCCAGCTCGCCCGCACCGTCAGCGTGGTGGGCGAGCTGCCCGCTGCCGGGGAGCGTGGCGTCGCGCTGCGTGCCGCCCTGCACGACCCGCTGCGGACCAGGCTGCCCGACCCTGCCGAGGGCGGCTGGGCCCGCAGCGAACTGGCGGTGATGCGAGCCCTGTCGGGGCCCTACTCCGAGCGGGCCAGGCGCATCGAACCGAATCTGTCGAGGAACGGGCCCGCCCCAGCCGTGCCGGTGGAGAACAGCGCGTCCGCCCATCCACCCCCAAAGGTGAAAAACCCGGGCGAAACGACTCCATCCAGCCCAGCGGGCAGTGACCCCGATTCGGAAATTTCCGATTTGACTGGAGAATCCGCGCCGGCTCCGACGGCCGGCGCGCACCGACAAGAGACCCCGGAGGCAGAGCCGCTCATGCAGAGCACCACGACCGCAACGCCGGCCCTACTGGTGAACGTCCCCATGCGTAACACCTCGTTCGTCGGCCGCCAGGCGCTGCTGAGGGCCGTGGAGGAGCAGCTCGCCGCCCAGGACACCGCAGCCGTGCTGCCCAACGCCCTGCACGGCCTCGGCGGGGTGGGCAAGTCCCAGCTGGCGCTGGAGTACATCTACACCCACCAGCGCGACTACCGGATCATCTGCTGGATCCCCGCCGAACGCGAGAGTCTCATCCTGGCCGCGCTCTCCTCCCTCGCCTCCCAGCTGGGCGTCGCCCCGTCCGGCCAGGACAGCCTGGGCGCGGCGGCGGCCAACACCGCCGTGCCCGCCGTGCTGGAGGCGCTGCGCACGGGGACGCCGTACGACAACTGGCTGCTGGTCTTCGACAACGCCGAGGACATCGAGGCGGTGCGGGGCTACTTCCCGCACAACGGTCCGGGCAAGGTCGTCGTCACCTCCCGGAACCGGGGCTGGGAACGGGTGGCCACCTCGCTGCCGGTGAACGTCTTCGAACGCGACGAGTCCATCGAGCTGCTCCAGAAGCGCGCCCAGGACCTGCCCCGGGAGGACGCCGACCGGCTTGCCGAAGCACTCGGCGACCTGCCGCTCGCCGTGGAGCAGGCGGGCGCCTGGCTCGGCGTCACCGGCATGGAGGTCGACGAGTACCTCGGACTGCTCGCCCAGCGCAGTCCGGAGATCCTCGAGATCGAGCAGAGCCCCGACTATCCGGTCTCCGTCGCCGCCGCATGGGACATCTCCCTGGAGCGGATCAGGGAGAACAACCCGGGCGCCCGTCAGCTTCTCGACATCTGCGCCAGCATGGCCCCCGAACCGATCCCGCGGTCGATCCTGCGCAGCAGCCGAGGCCTCAACATCACGCCGCAGATCGACCCGATGCTGCGCGAGCCGATCAAACTGAACCGGGCCATCCGCGACCTCAGCCAGTTCTCCCTGATCAAGGTCGACCCGCGCGCGGGCACCCTACAGATGCACCGCCTGCTCCAGACCGTGCTCCTCGCCAAGCTGAGCGAGGAGGAACGGGAGAGGATGCGGGACGCCGCCCACCAGCTGCTGTCCGCCGCCAACCGGGGCTCCTACGGAGCCTCCCAGGGGTGGCGCGACTATCAGGCGCTGCTCCCGCACGTTCTCGCCTCCCAGGCGGTGACCAGTACCGACCCCTATGTGCGCGACCTGGTCTACGACACCATGTGGTTCCTCTACTACTGGGGCGACCACGAGAACGCCGCGGCCTTCGGGCGGCAGGCATGGAGCGCCTGGCTCGCCGCATCGGGTGAGGAGGACGTCTATGTCATCCGGATGACCAAGGGGTTCGCGTTCCTGCTGCGTCAGGTCGGCCAGATCGCCGAGTCGATCCCGCTCACCGAAAAGGCGCTGGAGGTCTCCCGCCGGGTGCAGGTCGAGCCCGAGGAACTCATCGACTCCCTGTGCGAGATGTCCGATGCCCGCCGGTACCAGGGGCGGTTCCAGGAGGCGCGGGACCTGGGCAAGGAGGCCACTGAACTGGCCCGTTCGCTGTTCGGCCCGGATGATCCCGCCACCCTGCGGAGCAGTCACAGCTGGGGCGTCGACCTGAGACTGTGCGGGGAGTTCAGGGAAGCGCTGCCGCTGGACCAGGAGACCGCCCGCCAGCGCGACATGCTGCTCGGAGACGCCAGCTTCTTCACGCTCAACACCCTGCACTGCGTCGGCATCGACACGCGTGAGGCGGGCCGGTACCCCGAGGCGCGCGAATGGCAGGAGGACGTCTACCGCCGGGCGCTCACCGCGCTCGGTGACAAGCACCCCCTGACCCTGCGCATCGCCCGTGACCTCGGAGTCTGCCGCCGCCGGGACGGAGACCTCGCCGAGGGTGCCAAGCTCGCCGAGGAGACCCTGCGCAACTTCAAGTCCCGCTACGGTGACGAGCACATGGACTCGCTGACCACGGCGACCAATGTGTGCGTCGACCGGCGCCTGGCCGGGGACCTGGAAGGCTCCCTCCGACTCGCCGAGTCCACCGTGAGCAGGCTGGTGCGGCGCCTCGGCGGGGACCATGCGCACACCCTGGTGACCAGGGCGAACCTGGCCGCCACCGAGCGGGCCCTGGGTTCCCTGGACACCGCGCAGGAGCTGGAGGACGACGTGGTGCGCCGGCTGAGCGACACCGCCGGAGCGCACCACATCATCACTCTCACCGTCAGCATCGGCCAGGCCAACACCGCCTACTCGAGGCTCGACTTCGAGCGGGCGCGCGCGATCGACGCCGCCAACCTGCCGTTGCTGACCGAGGTGGCGGGCGACGACCACCCGCTCACCCTGTCCTGCACCTCCAACCTCGCCCTCGATCTGCGGGGCCTCGGGCGCGGTGACGAGGCGGACGTCCTCCAGCGCAAGGCGGTGGACGGCTTCGCCGCGGTGCTGCGCACCGACCACCCCTGGCTTCAGGCCGCCCGCCAGCGTCGCCGCATCGAGTGCGACATCGCTCCCATGCCCATGTGACGCAAACGGCTGAGGCCCGCGGCCCGGGAACGCTCCC
>NZ_JBHUQX010000064.1:0-29155 GCF_042674225.1 Streptomyces sp. NPDC056948 | reverse complement strand
CAGCTCGCCCTCGGTGGCCAGTTGCTGGACGACCGCCGCCGTGAAGACCTTGGTCACGGACCCGGCCCGGAACCGGGCCGCCGGATCGGCCGGCCGGTTCGTCCGCAGATCGTGCACGCCCGAACTGCCGCGCCAGACACCCTCGGGGCCCGAGACGCGCACGAGCGCCGCGGTCGCGTCGGCCGTGGGCAGGCCGGCGATGGCGGCTTCCAGGGCGGGGTTCGAGGACTGCGCGGACACCACGGCGGTCGGGGCGGCCGTTCCGGACGCGGCGGCCGGGACGGCCGACGGCCCCGCCACGACACCGACGACGAGCACGGCGGTCAGCAGACGGGTACGGGTCATGGGTCAACTCCGTTGATCGGAACCGTTGTTCAGGACGGCTCCATCCTCCGGACCCGCGGCGCCCGGCGGATCGCCCTCGCGGGCGGTTCAGGGGAGTCAGTTCCTCGCCGACGCGGGGGAGGATCCGGCCGGGCCTGATCCCCCGGGCGGGGGATCACCGGCCGCGATCAGCCCCGTCTCGTACGCGCAGATCACCGCCTGGATCCGGTCCCGCAGCCCCAGCTTCGCCAGCACGTTGCCGACATGCGTCTTCACCGTGTGGTCGCTGACCACCAGCTCGGCGGCGATCTCGGCGTTGGACAGGCCCCGCGCGAGCAGCAGCAGCGTCTCCCGCTCCCGCCCGGTCAGCACATCGAGGCGGGGATCGGGGCGACGCGGCCGGGCGGCGGCGGGCCGGGTGTACTGCTCGACCAGACGCCGGGCCACGGACGGCGCGAGCAGCGAGTCGCCCCGGGCGACGACCCGTACGGCGTGCACGAGATCGTCCCGGCGCACGTCCTTGAGCAGGAAGCCGCTCGCGCCCGCGTGCAGCGCCTCGTACACGTACTCGTCGGAGTCGAAGGTCGTGAGCATCACGGTCCGGCAATCGCCCAGGGCGCTGATCGCGCGGCAGGCCTCGATGCCGTCCATGCGCGGCATCCTGATGTCGAGCAGCACCACATCGGGCGCGTGCCGCCGCACCGCCTCGACCGCCTCGGCCCCGTCACCCGCCTCCGCGACGACCTCGATGTCCGGCTGCGCGTCCAGGATCATCGCGAAGCCGCTGCGCACCAGCTCCTGGTCATCGGCCACCACGACACGGATCGTCACCGCGCCACCTCCGCGGCGGCCGGTACGGGGATCCGTACGCGCACCTCGAACCCCCGGCCGTCCGGGCCCGCCCCCACCACGGCGGTTCCACCGTGCACCGCGGCCCGCTCGCGGATACCGATGAGCCCATGCCCGTGCCCGTGCCCGCGGCGGCCGGGTCGCGGCCCGTGCCCGTCGTCGGTCACCCTGACATCCAAGTCGCCTTGTCCATAGGTGAGTTGTACCGCGACGGTATGTGCTCCGGCATGCCGGACGGTATTGGTGAGGGACTCCTGGACGATCCGGAAGACGGTGGCGGCCACCGCCTCCGGCACGCGCCGGACGTCTCCCGCCGTCCCGTACGTGACGTCGAGGCCCCCGGCCCGCACCCGGTCGAGGAGTGCGGGCAGCTCCGCGAGCCCCGGCTGCGGTTCACGCGGGGCGGCGCTGTCGTCGGCCCCCTCCCGCAGCACGCCCAGCATCCGGCGCAACTGCGTCATGGCGTCCCGCCCGGTCGCCGAGATGGCGTCGAAGGCGGCCTCCGCCCGCTCGGGCGCGGCACGCACCGCCACCGGCCCGGCCTCCGCCTGCACGATCATCAGGCTCACGGCGTGGGAGAGGATGTCGTGCATCTCCCGTGCGATCCGGGCCCGTTCGCGGGCCGCGGCCTGCTCGGCCTCGACGCGGTTCGCCCGCTGACGGGCATCGGTGAGCCGTCCGAAGACGTAGGCGGCCGTGAACACGATGACGGAGAAGGTCAGTTCACGCGCGGACCGCGTGTTGAGCCACACCCCCACCGGCACGGCGACCAGCAGCACACCGGCGGTGACGAGCCGCTTCCGCGCGGTCGACAGCGCGGCGATCGTGTACGTGATCACGAGCCCGGTGTACGGCAGCGGCTGCCCGGGCCCGTCCACGGCCAGTCCGTACAGCGCGGTGGCGGCCAGCATCGCGAACAGCACGGCGACGGGAGCGCGCCGCCGCCAGACCAGGGGCAGCACGGTGAGCGTGCTCAGCCCGTACGCGCCCCAGGTCGCGGGCGGCGCCCCGGCCGCACGCGGCACGACGAACGGCATGGTCATCGCGCCCTGCACGAGCAGCGTGATGCCGATGTCGACGACGAGCGGATTGGCAGCCGTCAGCGCCCGGCCCCGCAACCACCACTCTCGCGGGTCCCCGCGCAATCCCCCCATGGCTCCACAAGGTAATGCGCCCCGAGGCGTGCTTCACGCCCCAGGTGCGCGAACCTCAGGCGCCAGGAGCGCGAAAGGCGACCTGCCGGCGGGTGGCCTCGTCGATCTCGTCGACGGTGAGCAGCGGGGTCGCCCGGGACTGCACGGCACCGCTGGCCTTGACGGTGAGGCTGACGGCGGCCATGGAGACGGTGTCGGGAAAGTCGATGATCATCACGAGGTCGTCCGCCCCGAAGGCGTAGTACATGGCCTCGACCCGCCCCCCGAGACCGGAGACGACCTGATCGACGACGTCCCGCCGCCCACTGGCACCTTCCTCGAGCAGCCCCTTGGTGCCTTCGGGCGTGTACGTGGCCTGGATGAGGAACTTCGGCATGGGGCATGCCTTCCCGGGGGGCAGCGTGGCCGCTACCGGCGCGGCGGCCGCATTCACTCGCCCGCGTCATACAGCCTGGCCGAGGCGTCGACGTGGGCCAGGCGGCGGAGCGAGCTGAGGACCGCCTCGCCCAGGACGGTGCCGATCACCACGCCCTCCACCTTCTCCTCGATCGCCAGGTGCCGGTCCACGTACTCGAGGTCGGCGCGGGCGACCTGTTCGGCGGCGTCGGCATAGGTGTCGAGCAGATCGGCGAAGGCGCCGTGGCCCAGCCGGGCCATGGCGGCGAGGGCCTCGCAGAGGTCGGCGGCCGCGGGGTTCGACGCGTCGGTGCGCCAGCCCCGCCGGGAGATGAGGTCGGTGACAGCGGCTCGGGCCGCCGCCGACTCGGCGTCGTCGTTCTCGCCGTCCGACCTGGCCATGCGTTGCGCGGCCGAGCCGAGCACCTTGTGCAGCGGGCGCTCCCGGTCGTCGACGGCCGCCAGGACCTCCGCGATCCCGGCCACCTTCATGCCGCCCACATCGGCCAGGGCGCGGATCAGCAGGAGCCGGCGCTCGTGCGGCTCGCCGTAGCTGGCCTGGTTCCGGCTGGTCAGCTCGCCCGGGGGCAGCAGGCCTTCGCGGACGTAGTACTTGATCGTCGGCACCGGCACCCCGGTCTTCCGGCTCAACTCTCCGATACGCAATGCCGGTTCACTCCTCGTTTTCGGCCTGCCCGCCCCGCCGGCCCTTGCCGACCCGGCTCCCATGATAGATAGTTCAGCTATCGGATAGTGGATAGTGTTGCTATCCATTCACGGGGAGGGGTGGGCATGGTGGTGTCCTTACGCACGTCACGTACGTCGTCCTGGCATCGGCCGCTGGTGCTGTTCTCGGCCGCGATGGTGGTGATGGCGGTCGTGTCCGCGGTGGGGCTCCTGGTCGACGACCGCGTCCTCGTGGGGGCGCCGATCTGGGCCAAGCCGTTCAAGTTCGCGGTCTCGTTCGTGGCGTACTGCCTCTCCCTCGCCTGGATGCTGTCGCTCCTCCCCGGCCGCCGGCGCACCGGCTGGTGGGCGGGGACCGTCGTCGCAGTGGCCAGCCTCGTCGAGATGGTGATCATCACCGGGCAGGTCGTCCGCGGGAAGCGCAGCCACTTCAACAACGCGACACCGTTCGACGAGGCGCTGTTCAACGCGATGGCCGTCACGGTCGTCATCCTGTGGGCCGGCACGCTCGTCGTGGCCGTGCTGCTGCTCCGGGCCCGCATCGCCGACCGGGCGTCCGCCTGGGCCGTGCGCTCAGGAATCCTCCTGGCGCTGGCCGGGGCCGCCGTCGGCTTCCTGATGACCCAGCCGGCGCCCGGGCAGCGGCGTGGCGTCTCCAAGGTGGTCGGCGCGCACAGCGTGGGCGTGCCGGACGGGGGCCCCTCGATGCCGCTGACCGGCTGGTCCACCACCGGCGGCGATCTGCGGATCCCGCACTTCGTCGGCATGCACGCGCTCCAGCTCCTGCCGCTGCTGGTCATGCTGCTCGGCCTCCTGGCCCCGCGGTTCGCCCGGCTGGCCGACGACCGGGTGCGGCTGCGCCTCGTACTGCTCGCCTCGGGCGCGTACGCCGCCGTCTTCGCCCTGCTCCTGTGGCAGGCGCTGCGCGGCCGGCCGCTGACCGGCCCGGACGGAGCGACGCTCTGGGCGGCCGGCCTGATCCTGCTGGCCGTCGCCCTCGGGACGTACGGATCCCTGCGGACGTCCCCGCCGCCCGGGGCCACCGGCCCCGAAGCCGCTCCCGCCCCGAAGGACCTCGTGCCATGACCGGATTCCTCTTCGAGCTGTCCTTCCTGCTGGCCGCACCCGTCTGGCTGCTCATGATCTTCGCGCCGGGGTGGGGGCCGACCGCCCGCATCGCCGGGTCACCGCTGACCGTGGTGCCGGTCCTGCTCGTCTATCTCGCCCTCGCGGTCCCGGCCTTCCCCGAACTGTGGAGCGCGGTCAGCAGCCCGGACCTCGACACCTTCCGCGACCTGACGGCCCTCCCCGACGGCGCCGGAGCCCTCTGGGCGCAGGTCATCGCCTGGGATCTGCTGATCGGTCAGTGGATGTACCGGGAGAGCCGGCGGCTGGAGATCTCCGCCCTGCTGATGGGGCCGCTGCTGGTTCTCACGGTGCTGCTGTCGCCGTTCGGGTTCCTGGGCTTTCTGGGAGTGCGGGCGGTGAGGCTGCGGCGGGCCGGGCCGAGGCCCTTGAGCGGCGGGCCGGTTCCGGATCAGGCGCGGAGATAGGCCAGTACCGCCAGGACGCGGCGGTGGTCGTCGGGGGCCGACGGGGGCAGGTCGAGCTTCTGGAGGATGCTCGCGATGTGCTTCGCGACGGCGGCGTCCGTGACGACGAGGCGGCGGGCGATCGCCGCGTTGGAGCGGCCCTCGGCCATGAGGGCGAGGACCTCGCGTTCACGGGGCGTGAGCCGGTCCAGCGGGTCGCGGCGGCGGGCGATGAGCTGGCGTACGACTTCGGGGTCGACGACCGTGGCCCCGGCGGCCACGCGGGTGACGGCGTCGGCGAACTCCTCGACGTCGCCGATGCGTTCCTTGAGGAGGTAGCCCGTTCCGACGCCGGCGCGGCGGTCGTCCAGGAGCTCGTCGGCGAAGGTCTGCTCCACGTACTGGCTGAGGACGAGGACCGCCAGGCCGGGCTGCTCGGTCTGGAGCAGGCGGGCCGTGCGCAGCCCTTCGTCCGTCCGGCCGGGTGGCATCCGGACGTCGGTGATCACCAGGTCCGGCCGGTGTTCCCGGGCGGCGGCGAGCAGCGCGGGGCCGTCGCCGACGGCGGCGAGGACCCGGTGGCCGAAGCGCTCGAGCAGATGGACGAGACCTTCGCGCAGGAGGACGGCGTCCTCCGCGATGACTATGCGGAGGGACTGCCGCACGGGATCTCCGCCCTGAGGAGTGTGGGCCCGCCGGGCGGGCTGGACAGGAGCATTCTGCCGTCGGCCGCGGCGATGCGGTCGGCCAGGCCGATCAGGCCCGTACCGCGAGCGGGGTCGGCGGCACCGGAGCCGTTGTCCTCGATGTCGAGGCGGAGCACACCGCCGTGGCAGCGGGCGGTGACGCGGCAGCGGTCGGCGCCGCTGTGCCGGGCGATGTTGGTGAGGGCCTCGGCGGTCACGTAGTACGCCGTCTGCTCGACGGTGGCCGGCAGGCGGCCGGGGAGGTCGAGGTCGAGGTCGGCGGGGACCGGGCAGCGTCCGGCGATGTCCCGTGCGGCGGCGGGCAGTCCGCGTTCCGTCAGGATCTGCGGGTGGATGCCCCGGATCAGTTCACGCAGCTCGGTGAGCGCCTCCTTGGCGAGGGCGTGGGCCTCGCCGACCTGTTGCGCCGCCGCGCTGCCGGGCGGCAGATCGAGGGACGCGAGGCCCAGTTTCATGGTGAGCGCGACGAGGCGCTGCTGGGCACCGTCGTGCAGGTCGCGTTCGATGCGGCGGCGTTCGGTCTCGAAGGCGTCGACGAGGCGGGCCCGGGACCGTTCGACCTCACGCAGTTCGCGGTCCCTCGGAAAGAGCACGGCACGGGCCACGGCGGCGCGGACCCCGGCCCACGCGGCGACCGGGTACGCGGCCACGGGCACTAGCAGCGCGCCCGCGACGGGGCCGGCCACGCTCTGCCAGGGCGTGGCGGTGGGCTGGAAGGGCGCGAGGAGGAGGAAGCCCGGGATGCCGAGCGAGACCAGGACGACACCGAGGTCCATCCAGCCGACCGCCAGGACCGACACGACGCCGTAGCCGACGGCCCGTGGACCGCCAGGGGACTCCGGCAGCTCGCCGCTGTCGACGAGGGAGAGGCGGCGCCGCTCCAGGGGGCCCGCGAGGGCGGCGGCGAAGACCACGGCGGCCACCGCGCAGAGCACCCTGGTGACCGTGCCGATGGGCGCGCTGAACAGCCCGCCGACACCGAGGTAGACGCCGGTCGCGAACACCCCGCCGGACAGCAGGTACCCCAGCGCGCGCCACGGCCAGGCGGTGCGCAGGAACCCCAACGGGCTGCGGGTGAGGGCCTCCAGGACGGTTCGGGGGGTGGTCACGCGGTCGACCGTAGCGGCGGCGGGCGGCCGGGGCAGTAGTGCCAGGTGGAGTATCGGCTCTCGCCCGGGCGGCAATGTGCCGGGCGGTGCAACCGTCGTTGCCTTGAAGGCATGACCACAACCAACACGACCTCGCCGCACGGCACTTCGACCGTGCTGCCCGTCCGACTCCGGTCGCTGACCAAGCGCTACGGCACCGGGGAGCGGGCCGTCACCGCGCTCGACGACGTGACCCTCGACTTCGCGGCCGGGACGATGACGGCCGTCATGGGGCCCTCCGGTTCCGGCAAGTCCACCTTGCTGCACTGCGCGGCGGGCATCGACCGGCCGAGCGCGGGAGAGGTGCTGATCGACGGTACGGAACTGGGCGGGCTGGACGAGAACGCGCTGACGGTGCTGCGCCGGGAACGGGTCGGGTTCGTCTTCCAGGCGTTCAACCTGGTGTCGGCACTGACCGCGGCGCAGAACGTCGAACTGCCCCTGCGGCTGGCCGGGTCACGCCCGGCGGCGGACGAGGTGCGGGCGGCCCTCGCCGCCGTCGGACTCGCGGACCGTGGGGGACACCGGCCGAGCGAACTGTCCGGTGGCCAGCAGCAGCGGGTCGCGATCGCGCGGGCGATGATCGCCCGGCCCGCCGTCCTCTTCGCGGACGAGCCGACCGGCGCGCTGGACAGCGGTGCCTCGCGGGTCGTGCTGCGGCTGCTGCGGGACCTGGTGGACGACCGCGGACAGACGGTCGTGATGGTGACGCACGATCCGGCCGCGGCGGCGTACGCGGACCGGGTGCTGCTGCTGGCCGACGGCCGGCTCGTGGACGAACTGCCGGGCGCCGAGGGCGCCGAGGCCATCGCGGCGCGGACGGCCGCCCTGGAGGTGCGGTCGTGATCAGCCTGGCGACGGCGAGGGAACGGTGGACGTCCTTCCTGGGGTCCTTCGTGGCCGTGGCGCTGGGCGTCGCGGTCGTCACCATGAGCGCGCTGGTCCTGCTGTCGGACGGTACGGGTGTGCCGAGGCGGCTCGCGGGGGCGCCGGTGCTGGTGCAGAGCCCGGCGGGGGAGCGGACGGGCGGGGTGTTCGCGGAGAACCCGCCGTGGGCACCGGAGCGCGCCGAGGAGCTGCGGCGCGAGCTCGCCGAACTGCCGGGAGTGGCTGCCGCGGTGTCCGACCGGTCCTTCTACGCGCAGGTGCCGGGCAGCGAGCAGCGCAAGGGGGAACGGCAGGGGCACCCCTGGTCGAGCTCGGCTCTCGCCGCGTACGGCCTGAGCGCGGGCCGGCCGCCGACGACGAAAGGCGAGATCGTCGTGGACGCGTCCCTCGGGCACCGGCCGGGCGAGCCCGTGATGGTGCTGACGGCGCGCGGGCCCCAGCGCTTCTCGGTGTCCGGGACGATGGACGGCCCCGGCTACTACGTCACCGACCGGAGGGCCGCCGAACTGGCGGGCGGAGTACGGGCCATCGGCCTGGTCCTCGAACCCGGCACCGACGCCACGCGGGTCGCGGACACCGCGCGGCGGACCGTCGGAGGTGACGGCACGGTCCTGGCCGGTGCCGCCCGAGACGCGCTCGCGCCGCGGCAGGACGAGATGACGCGCTGGATCGGCGGCCAGGTGCTCACCGCCATGGCGCTGCTCTCCGCCTTCGTCACCGTCTTCAACGTGTCCTCGACGTTCGCGTTCGCCGTCGCCCAGCGGCGCCGCGAGTTCGGCCTGCTGCGCACGATCGGCGCCACACCGCGGCAGGTGCGGCGGCTGGTGTACGGGGAGGCCCTGGTGGTGGGCGTCGCCGGCGCCGGGGCGGGGTCGATCGCGGGAGTGGCGCTCGCGCCCGCGATGACCGGGCTGCTGATCGACGCGGGCTTCCAGCCCGTGGGGTTCGAGGTGGGCATCCGCTGGTGGGTACCGGCCGCCGCCTGGGCCCTGGGCGTGGCCGTGGCACTCGCCGGGGCGGGGGCCGCCTCGCGACGGGCGTCCCGGGTGAGGCCGCTGGAGGCGATGCGGGTGGCAGCGGTGGACAACCGGCCGATGACACGCCGCCGTTGGATCACAGGGCTGGCTGCGACGGGCCTGGGCGCGGTCTGCTCGGTGGGTACGGCCTTCGCGGGGGCCGACGGCATGGTGCTGCTGGTCCTGGGTGCCGCCATGGGCCTGACGGCCGGACCGACCCTCCTCCTGCCGGTGCTGGCCGGGCCCTTGACCGGGGCGCTGACCCGGCCGCTCGCCCGGCGTCGCGGTGCTACCGCCGTGCTCGTACGCGAGAACATGACCACCGCCGTGCGCCGCACGTCCGCCGCGATCGCCCCGGTGCTGGCGACCGTCGCCTTCGCCGTTCTGATCACCAGCGCGGTGCAGACCACCCAGAGCGCCGACACCACGCGGCAGGCCGCGGCCGTACGGGCCGAGGCGGCGGTCGTGCCCCGGGGGACACCGGGTCTTTCGGACGCCGCGGTCGCCCGGGTCGAGGGCACGGCGCTGCTGTCGACGACGGTCTACGGCGGCGAGGGCAGGGCGCCCCTGTCGGCGGCCGGGGTGTCGCCCGGTTTCGAGCGGGCGTACAGGGTGCGGGCGCCGCGCGGGAACACCGTCGTCGTCACCGCCGCCGTGGCCGCCGCGCACGGCTGGCGGGAGGGCCGTACCGCCGTACTCACCTTCGAGGACGGCCGTGTCGGGCGTCTGCGTGTGACCGCCGTGGTGGACGACGCGATGCCGTACCAGGTCTTCCTGCCGCGCGAACCGGTACGTGCCCACGACCCGTCGGCGCTGGCCGACGTCGCCTACCGCACCGGTCCCACCCCGGCCGGGCTCCCCGCCGGACTCGGCGCCGAGGAGGTGTCGGTGGCGGCGTACGCGGCCTCGGACGACGCCGAGGAGGACCGGCTGGTGTGGCACTTCACCCTGATCCTCGTCACCATCACGGCGGGCTACACCATGATCTCCGTGGCCTCCACCCTGCTGGCGGCCACCGCCGGCCGGACACGGGACTTCCGCGTCCTGCGCCTGTCCGGTGCGACACCGCGCCAGGTGCTGCTGACGCTCGCGGCCGAGACGTGCTGCGTCGTCACCCTGGGCGGCGCCCTGGGACTGGTGGTGGCCGTCCCCGCCCTGTTCGGCACGGCCCACGGCCTGCGCGAGGAACTGGGCCTGCCGGTCGAGTTGGCGGTCGCCTGGCCCTGGGTCGCGGGCGTGATCACCGGCTGCCTGCTGGTCGCCACGGCGGCCACCGTCCTCCCGGCCCGGGCAGCCCTGCGGCGGATGCGGCGGGCCTGACGGCCCCGGGTTCCGGCCGTGGGGTCAGCGGCCGATGGCCCCGTCACGTCGGGCCGGTCATGAGGTGGTCGCCTCCGAGGCCGGGCCGCGTGCGGAGAACCAGTCGCGGCCCTTCTCGCCGCTCACCATCCACAGGGCCGCCACGTCCAGGCACGCGATCCCGAACGCGGGGAGACTCGGCGCCCCGCCGACCAGCGAACCGAGGAAGGCGATGACCATCGACAGGGCCACGAACGACAGGCACACGATGAGCACCACCCGGACCCAGGGGCGCCGCTTGCGCGCCAGTACGACGCACGAGACCTGGAGCGCCGCCACCGCCCAGAGGAACAGCGCCACGAACCAGGCCAGGGCCCACGGCAGGAGCAGGTCCTGTCCGTGGTCCTGCTTGCTCCGGTTCTCCTCGACGAGCGCCCAGCCGCCGAGGACGTGGCCCACCGCGTGCCCGGCGACCATCACCAGGGCCAGGATCACGGACCCGGGCATCCGTGCTCTCGAAACCCTCGAAGCGTCCCCCACTGCGATGACTTCGCGCCTTCGCCGTCCGTACATGGCTCTCCTTCTGCTCGCTGCGCGGCGGATCCGAGCCCTCCCCTCGCAGGGCTCGGACCGCGCCGTGGCCCACCAGGAGTCGACCGCCGTACGGGGTTGTTCAGCAGGCCCTGTGCCCGCACCGAACAACCCGGGGGCGCATGCCGCGCCGAGTGGCCGGGAGGAAGGGTGAGGAAAGGGTGAACGCCGGTGCCCCGGCCGCCGATCCGGCCGAAGGTCGGGGGAGGGCGTACGAGGGGGAGGGGGCGGGCACGTGCCGGGACAAGCAGGACCGGGTCGCGCCGAGGGCGAGCTGGATCCGGCGGCCGGACCGGTGCCGCGGTTCGCCGCCGGGCTGCGCGCGCTGCGCGAGTCCGCGGGCAGGCCCACGTACCGGGAGATGGCCCGGCGGGCGCGGTACGGAGTGACCACCCTGTCGCAGGCGGCGGCGGGCAGGCAGTTGCCCACCCGGGCGGTGACGCTCGCCTATGTGAAGGCCTGCGGCGGCGACCTCGCCGAGTGGGAGCGGCGCTGGCGCGAGGCGTCGGACGAGCTGGCGGCCGAGGCCGCCGCCGCCGAGACCGCCCGGCCGCCCTACCGGGGCCTGACCCGGTTCGAACCGGGCGACGCCGAGCTGTTCTTCGGCCGCGACCAGCTCGTGGAGCGGCTCATCGAGCTGAACCGCAAGCACCGCTTCACCGCAGTCTTCGGTCCCTCCGGCAGCGGCAAGTCCTCCCTGCTGCGCGCCGGTCTCATCCCCCGGCTGCGGACGGCCTCCGAGGACGGCGTGCCGCCCGCGGCCGTACGGATCCTCACCCCCGGCCCGGATCCGGCGCACACACACGCCGAACGGCTGGAACCCGTCCCCGGCACGGACGCCGACACCTGGCTGATCGTCGACCAGTTCGAGGAGCTGTACACCCTCGGCGCCGACCCGGCCGGCCGGGACGCCTTCATCGACCGCCTCGTCGCCGCCACCGACGCCGACAGCCGGCTGCGCGTCGTCATCGCGGTCCGGGCCGACTTCCTCGGCCGCTGCGCCGAACACCCCGGGCTCACCGCCGCGTTGCAGGACGCCACGCTGCTCGCCGGGCCGATGAGCCGGGCGGAACTGCGGGACGCCATCGTCCGCCCGGCCGCCGCGGCCGGCCTGATCGTCGAACGGGCCCTGACGGACCGCCTCCTGGACGAGGTCGAGGACGCCCCGGGCGGGCTGCCGCTGATGTCGCACGCCCTGCTGGAGACCTGGCGCCACCGCAGCGGCCGTGCCCTGACCGAGACGGCGTACGAGGCGGCCGGGGGACTGCACGGCGCCGTCGTACGGACGGCCGAGGAGGTGTACGGCGAACTCACCGCGACGCAGGCCGAGCTGGCTCGCCGTGTCCTGCTCCGGCTGGTCGCCCCCGGTGACGGGACACCCGATACGCGTCGTCCCACCGACCGCGCGGAGCTCGACTTCGGCAGTCCGGCCGACACCGGGGTGGTTCTGGAGCGCCTGGCCCGGGCCCGTCTCGTCACCTTCGACGACGGCACCGTCGACCTCGCCCACGAGGCCCTGATCATCGCCTGGCCCCGCCTGCGCGCCTGGATCGACGCCGAGCGCGACCGGCTGCGCGTCCACCGCGCACTCTCCGAGGCCACCCGCACCTGGCAGCGACTCGGGCAGGAGAACGCCGCGCTCTACGCCGGCTCCCGGCTGAGCGCCGCCCGCGACGCCTTCCCCGTGGACGGCGACGCGGCCCGGGACAGCGACGAACTGACGTCTCTGGAGCGGCGGTTCCTCACGACCTCGCTCGGGCGGAGGCACCGTGCCGCGCTGCTGCGCCGCACCGTCGTGGCCGTACTCGCCGCGCTCGCCCTGCTCGCCACCGGCACCGCCGTCGTCGCCCTCCAGGCCCGTGCCAGCGCTCAGGCCGAACGGGACGAAGCCGTCTTCGGCCGGCTCACCGCCGAGGCCGACCGGGTCCGCGAGACCCACGCCGGGCCGGCGGCCCGGCTCGATGTCGCCGCGTACCGCATGCGCTCCACCCCGGACCTCAGGACCCGGCTGGCCTCGGACGCGGGCCGGGTACTGCCCACCCGGCTGCCCGGGCACGACGGGGTCGGCAGCTCCGTGGCGTACGCGCCCGACGGCCGCACCCTCGCGAGCGGCGGCCACGACGGCACGGTCCGGCTGTGGGACACCACCACCGGGGCGCTGGGCGAACCCCTGCGTCTCGGCACGGCCCGGGTCAGCGCGGTCGCCTTCGCACCGGCCGGCGGGAACCTGCTGGCGGCCACCGGAGAGGGAGGTGCCGTCCGGCTGTGGGACGTACGTGAGCGGAAGCGGCCCCGCGCCCTCGGCCGCCCGCTGGTGAGCCACGACGAGGAGAACGTCGTCTCCACCGCGTTCGCCCCCGACGGCCGGACACTGGCCACCGCCGGCGACGACGGAACCGTACGGCTGTGGAACCTGGCCGACCCGGCCCGCCCCAGACCCCTCGGCAAGCCCGCCGAGGCCGACGCGTCGGACGACGGCAGCGTCCGCGCGGTCGCGTTCGCCCCGGAGGGCCGCACCCTGGCCACCGCCGGCTACGACGGCACCGTACGGATGTGGCGCTACGGCGAGGACGACGGCATCGACCCGCTGGGCAAGCCCCTGCGCGCCCACACCGCCCCCGTCTGGACGCTGGCCTTCTCCCCCGACGGCCGGACGCTGGCCACCGCCGGCTACGACGAGACCGTACGCCTGTGGGACGCGTCCCGCCCGGGCCGCCTCGAACCGCTGGGCGAACCGCTCACCGCGCACACCGCGCCCGTCCTGTCGGTCGCGTTCAGCCCCGACGGCGAGACCCTGGTGAGCGCGGGCGAGGACGACGCGCCCGTCCTGTGGAACGTGGCCAACCCCGCCTACCCGCAGCAGCTCGGGGAGCCGCTGACCGGCCACACCGAGGCCGTCTGGGAGGTGGCCTTCAGCCGCGACGGCCGCACCCTCGCCAGCACCGGTGCCGACGGGAGCGTCCTGCTCTGGCACCGGCCGCCGAGCGTCCTCACCGACTTCACCAACCCGGTGACCGCCCTCGCCTTCAGCCCCGACCGCCGCCTCCTCGCCGCCGCGAGCACCGACGACGGGCTGATCCGCCTGTGGGACGTACGCCGCCCGGACCGCCCGCGCCGGCTGCCCCGGCCGCTCGCCCACGAGGACCAGGTGCTCGCCCTGGCGTTCGCCCCGGACGGCCGTACGGTGGTCAGTGGCTGCGCGGACGGCACCGTACGCCTGTGGGACGTCTCCACGCCCGACCGGCCCACGCCCCTCGGAGCGCCCCTGCCGGCGCACGACGGCGGCACCTCCGCCGTGGCCTTCGCGCCGGACGGCCGCACGGTGGCCACCGGCGGCGAGGACGACACGGTGCGGCTGTGGGACGTCCGGCGACCGGACCGCGTGCGGCCGGTCGGCGCACCGCTGCGCGGCCACCGGGACACCGTCACCTCCGTGGCCTTCGCACGCGGCGGCCGTCTCCTGGCCACCGCCTCCGAGGACTCGACGACCCGGCTGTGGCACGTGGGCGACGGGACACCGGCCCGCCCCGCGGGCGCCGCCCTGCGCGGACACGACGAGGCGGTCAACGCGGTGGCGTTCGCCCCGGACGGGAAGACCCTGGCGACGGGCAGCGACGACCGCACGGTGCGGCTGTGGGACGTCGGGAAGGGCGGCCGGGTACGCCCGTCGGGAGAGCCACTGACCGGACATCGCGGGGAGGTCCGGGCCCTGGCGTTCGCCCCGGACGGGAGGACCCTGGCGACCGGCGGCGGCGACCACGCGGTCCGCCTCTGGGACGTCGCCGACCCGGCCCGTGCCGAGCCCCTCGGCCAGGAACTCACCGGCCATCTCGACACCGTCACCACCGTCGCCTTCAGCCCCCGGGGCGACGCCCTCGCCTCCGCGGGCTACGACCTGACGGCCCGGCTGTGGACCCTGGACCCGGCCCGCGCGGCCGACTACGCCTGCGCCCGCACGGCCGGCGTCCTCACCCGAGCCGACTGGAAGGAACGCCTGCCGCGACTCGGGTACCGGGAGGTGTGCGAAGGAGGTTAGGGGCTCAGGGGGTGCTGAACTTCAGCACGGCTCCGTCCTCGTTGTGCGCGACGACGGTCGCCTTCAGCGCGTCGCCGAACCCCGCCTCGCCGCCCGTGCCGCCGAGTTGCATCACCGTGCCGTCCGTCTGGAAGGTGACGTGCTCGTCCGCCACGGAGACATGGACCCTCGTCCCGTTCGCCGTGATGTCCGCCGTGGAGGTCACCAGGACCTCGCACCCGCCGTCCGAGCAGGCGGCGAAGTTCTTGCCGTCCGCCGCCTTGGGCAACGGACCGGAGGGGTCGGGCGCGGGCGCGTCGCCGGTCCCCTCGCCGGGCTTCCAGCCCGGGGCGCACGGGGCGGCCTTCCGGTACGCGGCCGCGAGCCGCGGGTCCTTCTCGGTGAGCTCGGGCAGGTCCGGCTTCGGCGGGGTGAGGGTCTGTACTTGCTTGTCGACGTCCGCGGCACTGTCCCCGGCGTTTTCGAGGCCCACTGCCGGTGACACCGCTTCGAGTTTCGTCGCGACACCGTTCACCTTTTTCCGCAAGGCGTCGAGCATCCGGTCGGCCGCGGGAACGCCCGAGCGGCCGATGTCCTCGAGGTCGCTCTGCACACTGTCCACCGCCGACGGTGTGCCGGCGAGGTAGCCGAGGGCGGTGGCCCGGGCGACGAGATCCCCCTCGCCCGCGCCCCGGATCTCCTTCAGCTCCGCGGCGCTCTCCGCCCGCAGTTCCTTGAGTGCGACCGTCGACTCGCAGACATCGCCGGCCCAGTTCACCAATTCCCCGGACGGCGGGGACGGTGACGGGGAGGCCGATTTCTTCGCGGCGGGGCCGGTCGAGCCGTCCGCGTCGCACCCCCCGACGGCCAGCACCAGCCCGGCGACCACGACCGCGACGCTCCCTTTGTTACCCATCCGACGACCCCTCTCCCTGCCACGATCCGTCTCCGTAGGACCAGTTCAGCCCCGCCACGGATTGTTCGGCCACCCGGTCCACCGCCCTGAACAACGCGGTGGGCGGCTGTCGGTGGTGGTACGTATTCCGCAAGTGAATTATTCATGGGATTTCGAGCCCAATTCCCTTCTGTCTCTGGGGAATCTCCCGTCCGTCGAAAGGGAATTCGAGCAAGGTGAAATCCCGTCAATAGGGGCGATGGATGTTTTCAGGACTTTACCCGTCGGTAAAACCACGAAATCGTTTCGCCATATCTACGATCGCTGGCTATGACCGACACTTCTCGGGACAGCTCCGCCACCCGTGCGCGCTGGCAGACCTGTATCCGGCTCGCCCGCGAACTTCTGCTCGTCGGGCCGGACGGCAAGGACCTCAAACTCGACTATCTGCACACCCTGATAGACACGGGCCGCCTCGGCCCCACCCACCACCCGCGCAAGAAGATCCTCGTCATCGGTGCCGGGATCACCGGCCTCGTCGCCGGGCGATTACTCAAGGACGCCGGCCACGACGTCACCGTCCTGGAGGCCAACGCCAGCCGGGTCGGCGGGCGCGTCAAGACGTTCCGGGCCACCAAGCACCACCAGCCCTTCGACGACCCGGCCCAGTACGCCGAGGCCGGTGCCATGCGGCTGCCCGACTTCCACCCGCTCGTCCTCGCCCTGGTCGACAAACTCGGGCTCGGCCGCCGCCAGTTCTACAACGTGGACGTGGACCCCGGCACGGGCAGCGGCTCCGACGTCCCCGTGCCCCCGGTGTCGTACTCCTCCTTCACCGGCCGGACCTGGGCCTATGGCGACGACAGCCCCGACTTCCGCGAGCCCGACAAGCGCGGCAACTCCTGGATCCGCACCAACCGCGTCCAGGTGCGGCGCTCCGACTACACCGCGGGTCCGGAACGCATCAACGAGGGCTTCCACCTCACCGGCGACGAAGTCCGTTCCCCCGTCGTGAAGATGGTCGACGACGCGCTGGAATGCGTGCGCGACTACTACTCCGACGTGGTCGACGGCCGGCGCGTGAACAAGCCGTTCGAGGAGTGGGTCGAGGGCTGGGCACGGGTGATCCGCGACTTCGACGGCTACTCGATGGGCGGCTTCCTGCGCGACCACGCCGGCCTCAGCGACGAGGCCATCGAGGCCGTCGGAACCCTGGAGAACATGTCCTCGCGGCTGCATCTCTCCTTCTTCCACAGCTTCCTGAGCCGCAGCGACATCAACCCCGGGGTCCGCTACTGGGAGATACCCGGCGGTAGCTGGCGTCTGCCGCACGCCCTCCACCAGGGCCTGCGCGACGAGGTGCGGCTCGGCCACCGCATGATCCGCCTCGAGTACCACGACCCCAGCCGCGACACCGACCCCGAGGGCACCGGCGCCGTCGGACCCGACGGCTGGGGCGTGGCCGTGCAGACCGTCGCCGAGAACGATCCACAGGCCCCGCCCCGCCTGTGGACGGCGGACCTGGCGATCGTCACCGTCCCGTTCTCCGCCCTGCGCTTCGTGGAGATCGTCCCCTCGATGTCGTACAAGAAGCGCCGCGCGATCATCGAGACCCACTACGACCAGGCCACCAAGGTGCTGCTGGAGTTCAGCCACCGCTGGTGGGAGTTCACCGAGGACGACTGGCGCGAGGAGCTGGACCGCATCTCGCCGGGGCTGTACGAGCACTACCGGCAGGGCGCCGACGCGGACACCGCGCTCACGGTCGTCAGCACGGACTCCGGGACCGGTCTCACCTTCGCCGGGCTGCTCGGCGCCGCCGTCAAGGACAGCAGCGTCACCGAGGAGATGCGGGAGCTGAACAGCAGCCTGCCGCTGCGCGGCCCCGCCGTCCGCCCCGCCACCCACTGCTTCGGCGGGGGCTCCGCCGCCGACAACCCCAACCGGTTCATGTACTACCCCTCGCACCGGGTCGAGGGCAGCACCGGCGGCGTCGTCCTCGCCTCCTACTGCTGGTCCGACGACGCCGCGCGCTGGGACTCCATGCGCGGTGCCGAGCGCTACGTCTACGCCCTGCGCAATCTCCAGGCCCTGCACGGCCGCCGCATCGAGGTGTTCTTCACCGGGCAGGGCGCCACGAAGAGCTGGGCCCGCGACCCGTACGCCTTCGGCGAGGCCGCCATCTACACCGCGCACCAGATGACCAGCTTCCACCTGGACGTCTCCCGGCCCGAGGGTCCGGTGCACTTCGCCGGAGAGCACACCTCCCTCAAGCACGCCTGGATCGAGGGCGCCCTGGAGAGCGCCGTGCGGGCCGCGCTCGCCGTCCACCAGGCCCCGCCGGTCACCGTCCCGGGCGCGGACCGGCAGGGGGAGAGCTCGTGACCGCGATCGACCGGGGGTGCACGGTCGCCCGCTATCTCGCCCTGCGGCTGGCCGAGTTGGGCATCACCCACCTGTTCGGCGTCCCCGGCAACCACCTCGGCCCGTTCCTGACCACCCTGCGGGAGGAGGACGACATCGAGTGGGTCGGCACCCCCACCGAGGGCGGCGCCGGCCAGGCCGCCGACGCCTACGCCCGTATCCACGGCGTGGGAGCGGTGGCCGTCACCTACAGCGTGGGCGCGTTCAATCTGCTCAACGCCTGCGGGGGCGCCTACGTCGAACAGGTCCCGCTGGTCGCGGTCAACGCCTCCCCGCCCTATGAGCAGTGGCAGAACTACCGTGCCGTCGGCCTGCTCACCTCGCACATGAGCCCCCGCGCGGAGAGCAACCTGGACGTCTACCGGCAGGTCACCGTGGACGCGCAGGTCATCTCCAACCCGGGCCTGGCCCCCGGCCAGATCGACGCCGCGCTCACCGCGTGCCTCTCCGAGCGCCGGCCGGTCTACCTGGAGATCATGGAGGACCTCTGGGACGAGCCCTGCCCCGAACCCGAGGTGCCGCTCGTGCCCCGCGAGCGGCCGTTCAGCGAACGCAACCAGACCATGCTGGACCACGCCGTGCAGGCGGTCCTCACCCTGGTCGAGGAGCATCCCGGCCCGGACGGCAGGCCCCGCCCGATCGTGTGGGCCGGCGAGGAGATCGAGCGGTTCCGTCTCGGCGAGCAGCTCACCGGCCTGGTGGAGGCCACGGGCGTGCCGTTCTGCACCACCGTCGGCGCCAAGGCCGTCGTGGACGAGGACCTGCCGCAGTTCCACGGCGTCTACAACGGCCCGGCCAGCCACCCCGATGTGCGCGGCGTCTTCAAGGACTGGGCCACCTGCCGGATCGGGCTCGGCGCCTGGTCCACGTCGAAGAACCTCGGTGGCGAGCAGTCCGTCGGCGGCGACTGGGTGATGGCCGCGCTGGGTGGCGTCAGCGTCGGCACCTCCTACTTCCCCGACGTCCAGCTCCGTCATCTGCTGCCCGCCCTCCAGGACGCGCTGGTGAAGGCCTACGGCTCCGGGGGCCTGGCCGCCGACTACTACGCCGAGTCCTACGACCACCACGGCTCGCCGGGCGACCGCCCCGCGGCCCTCGAACAGCACCGCGCCTCCCTCCGCGCCGGCGCCGCGCGATCCCGCCGGCCGGACGGGCAACACCTCACCTACGACGGTGTCTTCGACCGGATCAACCACTTCCTGAACCACGACACCGGCGAGGACTGGACGGTCGTCTCGGACGCCGCGTTCTCCCTCATCGGCTCGATGAACCTGTCCCTGCCGGCGGGCGGGTTCCTCTCACAGGTGAGCTGGCTGTCCATCGGCTGGTCGGTCGGCGCGGCCACCGGCGCCGCGCTCGCCCCCGAGCGCGAGGACGCCCGCCCGATGGTGTTCGTCGGCGACGGCGCCTTCCAGGAGACCTGCCAGGAGCTCTCCACCCACACCAGGCTCGGACTTCGCTCGGTGGTGTTCGTCATGGACAACGGCCACTTCTACGGCATCGAACAGATGCTGGTGCACCCGGAGTTCTACGCCGACCAGGACGCCGCCGGACCGGACTTCTACAACGTCCTGCACCCCTGGCACTACGACCGCCTCGCGGCCGTCTTCGCCGGCGGGAAGACCCCGGCGAACGGCGTCAGCGTCACGCACACCGCGGAGCTGGACGACGTGCTGGCCCGCCTCGACGACCCGGCCGACCCGCTCAACGCCGGACCGCTCCTGGTCCGCGTCCGGCTGCACCGGCACGACTACCCGCGGGCGATGGCCTACAAGGTTCCGCACTCATAGAGACCCACACAGGGAGAGAAGACCATGGCTGATCTCAACGTCCTCATCGCGTTCGACGCGGCAACGATCGTCGAACGCAACCCCAACGCGTCCCGCAACCCCGACGCACCGACCCAGGTCGACGAGAGCCTGATCTACATGACGACCCGCCACGACCACATCGTCGGCACGTCGGGCGCCGAGCTGAACCTGCGCGCCGAACCCGGCGACACCGTCAAGTGGCGCGAGACGACCGTCTCCCTGGGCAGCGACTACAAGGCCCTGCTGTACCGCTACGTCAGCAGCGACAGCCAGCACCAGCTCATCCGCACACCGGAGATCGAGGTGATCGACGGCATATACCCCCTGCCGAAGGAGGGCAGCGAGGGCCGGCCGGAGTTCGACACCCAGCGGTACCAGGACCACTACTGGCGGACGACCGTCAAGAGGTCCGGCAAGGTCACCTACCACTTCTACTTCCAGATCCTGGACCGCCACCGCCAGTTGAAGGGGTACTTCCAGTGGGACCCCTTCATCACCATCGAGGACGCCTGACGCGTTCCCGCCCGGTCAGCGGCGCCGCAGCGACGGGTCGAGCAGCGCGGGCGGGGTGTCGTGCTTCTCGTGCGGGGCCAGGTCGGTGCCGGGCGGGACGATCCGGTCGATCGCGTCGAGCACGTCGGGGGTGAGCACGGTGTCGGCGGCGGCGAGCTGCGCGGCGAGATGGTCCGGCGTCCGGGGGCCGATGAGCGCGCTGGTCACGCCGGGATGCGCGGTCACGAAGCCCAGCGCGAGCTGGATCATGGTCAGGCCGGCCTGGTCGGCGACCTCGGCGAGGCGCTCGACGGCGTCGAGCCTGGCCCGGTTGGCGGGGAGGGAGGTGTCGAAGCGCTCGGGCATGAACGCCGAGCGGTTCGTGGTGATGTCCCGCCCCTCGCGTATGGCGCCCGTCAGCCAGCCCGAGGCGAGCGGGCTCCACACCAGTACGCCGAGCCCGTACTCCTGCGTGACGGGCAGGACATGGGTCTCGATCCCGCGCTGGAGGACCGAGTAGCCGGGCTGTTCGGTGACGTAGCGGCTCAGGTGTAGCTCGCGGGCGGCCCACTGTGCCTGCACGATGCGGTACGCGGGGAAGGTCGAGGAACCGAAGTACCTGATCTTCCCCGCGCGTTGCAGGTCGGTCAGCGCCGCCAGGGTCTCCTCGTCGCCGGTGCGCGGATCCCACCGGTGGATCTGGAACAGGTCGACGTGGTCGACCCCGAGGCGGCGCAGGCTGTCGTCCAGCGCGGTGACCAGCCAGCGGCGCGAGGCGCCCTGGTGGTTGCGCTCCTCGCTCATCGGCATGCTCGCCTTCGTGGCCAGCACGATGTCCTCGCGGCGCCCCACGATGGCCTTGCCGACCATCTCCTCGGACTCGCCGCGGCCGTACATGTCGGCGGTGTCGATGAGGTTGATCCCCGCCTCCAGGGCGGCGTCGACGAGGGCGGTGGCCTCGTCCTGGGTGGTCCGTCCGATCCGGCCGAAGTTCATCGCGCCGAGCGCGAGGGAGCTGACCTGCACACCGGTGCGGCCCAAGGTGCGGTACTGCATGACCGTGTCTCCTCTGGCATCATACGGGAAGCGGAACGACGTTCCGCTTACGACAATACGGAACACTGTTCCGTTTTTGCAAGGGTGAGGTCCGAGGAGGAGTGACGCGGTGAACGACAGCGGTGAGGGCGGGGGGAGCGCGGCCCCGTCCCGGCGGAAGGACGCCCGGCGCAACAAGGCGGCCCTGCTCGACGCGGCCGCCGCGGTCTTCGTCACGTCGGGCGTGGAAGCGCCGGTGCGTGACATCGCGGCCAGGGCCGGGGTCGGGGTGGGCACGATCTACCGCCACTTCCCCCACCGGGCGGACCTCGTCATCGCCGTCTACCGGCACCAGGTCGACGCCTGCGCCGAGGCCGGCCCGGACCTGCTGGCGAGCGGTGCGACCCCGCACGCCGCACTGCGGCAGTGGATCGACCTCTTCGTCGACTTCCTGGTGACCAAGCACGGCCTCGCCGCCGCCCTGCGCTCCGACGACGCCGGCTTCGAGGCGCTGCACGCCTACTTCATCGACCGGCTCGTGCCCGTCTGTGCCGAGTTGCTGGCCGCCGCGGCCGACGCGGGCGAGATCGGCTCCGACATCGAGGCGTACGAGCTCATGCGCGGCGTCGGAAACCTCTGCATCGGCGCGGACGGCGACAGCGACCCCGGCAGCGAACAACCCCGCTACGACGCACGGCGCCTGGTCGGACTCCTCGTCACGGGACTGCGCCGTCCGTAGCGAACTCCCCCTGGCCGACTGTCCGGATTCGGTGTTTCTCCGGAGCGGCGTTGATGGCACCCTGACGAGCACTTCGGAACGGGCCGGCAGAGCGGAAGCGGCAGCATGATCAAGTGGATGCCCCTGGGCACCGGAGCCAGGCCCGTCCCCCGGCCGGTGGCGACCCCGCTGGTCTGGGCCGGGGCCTTCGCGGGCGCGCCGGCGCTGGTGGCGTGCCTCAACACCGTGGTGGGGCCCGGCCGTCCGGAACTGGCCCTGCCCGCGCTGTCCCTGCTGGCCGCCGTGCTCGGCCTGGGCGCCCGCTTCACGGCCGCCCCCGGCACGGCCCTGCTGTGCTGGCTGTTCCTCAACGGCTTCGTCATCCCGCCCGCCGGCACCCTCACCTGGGCCGGACACCGCGACACCACATGGCTCGCCTGTCTGCTCGCCGCCGCCCTCCTGGGCACGGCCCTGGCCCGCCTGGCCCACGCCCGCGCCGCCTACCGCCGCCTCGCCCCCGGGAACGGCCCGGGCGACGGCGGCCCCGGCGCCACGACCTAGTCCGGGCGGGAGAGTGCGTCCAGTTCGGCGGCGAAGAGCTGGGCGGGGTCGATCCCCATCCCCGTGAAGTGGCCCGAGAGTTCCAGGGACAGGACGCCGTGCAGCCGGGTCCAGAAGGCCAGGGCCCGGCGGAGGGCCGCGGGCCGGGCGGGATGGCCGTCTGCCCAGTCCCGGTGGTCCTCGAGGTGCGCGTCCAGCGGTGTCGCCGCGCTGTCCTCGCTGTCCCG
Source organism: Streptomyces sp. NPDC056948 (assembly GCF_042674225.1). NCBI lineage: Bacteria > Bacillati > Actinomycetota > Actinomycetes > Kitasatosporales > Streptomycetaceae > Streptomyces > Streptomyces sp. NPDC056948. The sequence continues at coordinate 6,386 of NZ_JBHUQX010000064.1, read as the reverse complement.
GGGCAGCGCGGCACACGCGTCGAGCAGGGTCGCCATGATCTCGGACGAGATCGCGGTGACGTCGTCGGGCGCGTGGTAGCCGGGGACGGGGGTGCCGTAGATGAGGAGGTACCGCTGGGGGTCCTCCAGGGCCCAGCCGCGCAGGGCGTGCCCCAGCGCGGCGACGTCGGCCCCGGCCCCGGAAGCCGCGCGGAAGGTGCCGGCGAGGCTGCGGTAGGCGTCGGTGACGAGCTCGGTGATCAACTCGTCGCGGCCGGCGAAGTACCGGTACAGCGCGGGCCCGCTCATCCCCATCCGCTTGGCGATCGCGTTGAGGGAGAGCGCGGACGCGCCCGCCGTGGCGATCTGCTCCCACGCGTGTTCCTTGACCTCCGTACGCACCTGGGCGCGGTAGCGCTCGCGCGGGGTCTTCGTCGCACCTGCTTCAGTCACAGTTAGAGGTTATCACCAAAGTTATTGACACTCTCCCGACTGTCGAGTTACAACTTCTAACGAACGAGAAGCCAAGTAACCGAACGTCGAGAGGGACACCATGAGCAGCAGCAGCACCTCACGAGGCGGCGCCGTCACCGGCCTGGTCGCGCTCGCCGTCGCCGGCGTTCTCGCGAGCACCGTCCCCGCCGCCCAGGCCGCCACCCCGCACGGCGGCACGTCCCAGTGCCGTGGGCAGGGCGTCGACAGCGACGCCCTCATCCGCTACGAGGCCGACACCGTGATCAAGGCCCCGCTCAGCACCGTCTGGAAGCTGCAGACCGACGTCGAGAGCTGGCCGTCCTGGCAGCGGCCGGTCACCTCCATGGAACGTCTCGACTCCGGCCGCCTGTGGAAGGGTTCGCAGTTCCGGTGGACGACCCCGGCGCCCGCCACGCCCACCACTCCCGCCACCACACTCGAGATCACCTCCACCGTCCGGGAACTCCGCGACCGCGACTGCGTCCTGTGGAGCGGACCGGCGATCGGCGAGGGGCTGCGCATCGACGAGGGCGTGCATCTGTGGACGTTCAGGAAGGTCAAGGGCGGCGTGCGCGTCCACACCGAGGAGACCTGGACCGGCGCCCAGGTCGAGGCGGACGTCCCCACCGCGACGAAGGCCCTCGGCGACGGTCTCGACGCGTGGCTGCGCGATCTGAAAGCCGCCGCCGAGTCCCGCACCGGCGCCCGGGCGGGCGCCTCCGGCTGACACGTCGCGGGGGACGCGGCTACCAGCCGCGGGCGGCCGCCCGGAGGCGGTCGCGGACCCGGAGCACGTCGGGGTTGGCCTCGGCGCCGGGCCGCTGGACGAGGAACAGGGTGTTCAACGGCGGTTCCTCCGGGTCGTGGAGGAGGGCGAGACGGCCGGAGTCGAGGTACTCCTGGCACAGCGAACGGGGCAGCACGCTGACGCCCGCTCCTGCGTTGACCGCGGACAGGACGGCGTACAGGTTGGGCACGGTGACCGCGGCGCGGGTGGTGAGCTGTCTGCCGAAGACGGTCCGCCAGTAACGCCGCACGATGGGCAGGTCCTCGGCGTAGGTGACCATCGGGACGTCGCGCAGGGCGGCACACAGGTCGCCGTCGGCCCGCGAGTGCGCGGCGAGGCGCCGGGCCCAGTCGGGGGAGGCCACGAGCAGATACTCCTCGTCGGCGAGCGGGACGGACTCCAGGGCCCGGCCGCGGGGGCGCCGGGTCGTGATGACCAGGTCGTGGCGGCCCGACCGCATCTCCTCCAACAGGGGTTCGGGCAGCCCCTGGGTGACACGGAGCCGGACGCCGTCGGCGACGAGGGGGACCAGGGCGGGCAGGACGCGCACGCACAGCAGTTCCGACGGTCCGGCGAGATGCACGGGCAGGGTGGGGCCGCCCTCCCGGCCGCCGCCTTCCAGGGTCGCGAGGGCGTCGAGCGGGCCCTCGATCCGGGCGGCCAGCTCGTGGGCGACGGGCGTGGGTTCCACGCCGCGCGGCAGCCGGGTGAACAGCTCGCGGCCGGTCTGCTGCTCCAGGGTGCGGATCTGCGCGGTCACGGTGGACTGGGACAGCCCGAGCGCGGGGGCGGCGGCGGTGAACGTACCGGCGCGGTAGACGGCCAGGAAGGTGCGCAGCAGGTTCAGGTCGGCATGGGCGGGTAGCTGCCTGCCGGTACCGGCGGCCTCGGGCGTCCGGTTCCTCATGACGCCAGCGTAGCCGCCGGGACACATCGGAGTGTCGATAGGTGAAATCGGCCCTCCTATTGGTACTCCGATGGGCACCGGCTCTAGCGTCGTGAGTGACGACGCGGCCGGACCATGCGGACCCACCACCCCTCAGAACCGTAGGAGCACCTCATGGCGAAGATCCTTTTCCTGATGACCGGCGCCGACCACTGGACGCTGGCCGACGGCAGCAAGCACCGCACCGGCTTCTGGGCCGAAGAGGCGGTCGCCCCGTACGAGGCGTTCAAGGCCGCGGGCCACGAGATCACCGTGGCCACCCCGGGCGGCGTCGTCCCGCCGGTCGACCCGGGCAGCCTGGCCCCGGAGGCCGCGGGCGGCGCGGAGAGCGCCGCGAAGATCAAGGCCGTGGTGGAGGGCGCCCCGGAGTTCCGCACCCCGCTGACGCTCACCGACGTACGCCTCGACGACTTCGACGCGGTGTACGTCCCCGGCGGCCACGGCCCGATGGAGGACCTCGCCGTCGACACCGACTCCGGCCGCCTCCTCGCCCGGGCCGTGGACTCCGGACTGCCGGTGGGCGTCGTCTGCCACGGCCCGGCCGCGCTGCTGGCCGCGGTGAAGGAGGACGGTACCAACGCCTACGCCGGCTACCGGATCACCGCCTTCACCAACGCCGAGGAGCGGCTGGCCGGCAGCGCGGACAAGGCGAAGTGGCTGCTGGAGGACCGGCTGACCGAGGCCGGTCTGACGGTCGAGACCGGGGAGCCGTGGGCGCCGCACGTCCGGGTCGACCGCAATGTCGTCACCGGCCAGAACCCCGCCTCCTCCGCCCCGCTCGCCGCCGAGCTGCTCAAGAAGCTTCCCTGACCACGCGCTTGAGAGAAGCGCGCCCACGAGAAGGACACCCCGCACCCGCAGAGGGCTTCCCCGGCCGTCTGTCCTGGACGGCGAAGCAGGACGGTACGCCGGAGGAGCGGCTCGACGTGCTGCACGCCTGGCTGGTGGAGGACCTGCCCGGCGGCCGGGTGCGGATCCTGACCCAGGAGACCCAGCTCGGCCGGCCCGCCGCGGCCCTGGCGGCCGAGCGTCCCGACCCGATGCTCAACGGCCACCAGGCCTGGCTGGACGGTCTGGTCTCCGCCGCCTCCAGGTAGCCGCACACCCCGGGGTCTCCCGGCCGTGGTCCCGGCGGACGGGTGCGCGGCCGGGAGTACCGTGAAGGTACCGAGAGCCCTTCGCGCACCGGCCCCGACACCGGTGCCGCCCTCGGCGACCGACGACCCCGGGTCGGGTCCTCCTGCGCCCGGAGCAGGGCTTGCCTCATGACGGTGCACGTTCCGGTCGCGCCGACGACCACAGAGCTCCCCGGGCGGCAGGCCGTCCCGGACCGGCGCGGCACGCGGAGGCAGCCCCGGCCGAGGCCGGAACGGGGCTCCTCCCCACGTGAAGGCGCCCGCGTCCGCGAGCTGACCCGACGTCAGGTCGAGGACCGGCTGGGGGAGCTCGGCGATCTGTACGCGGACACCTCCGGCGGCGGCCCGTGGGCGTGGAACGAGGCCCGCGGCGCCTTCCTGCGACGGCTGGAGGCCGATGCGAGGCGACCGGGGTTCTCGCTGCTGATCGCCGAGACCACAGCTCTGACCGGGTGCGCCTACGGCTTCCCCGTAGGCGGCGACGGGCCCTGGTGGGAGGGCTTCGACGGGTACCTCCCGGGGAGTCTGCTCCGTCTCGCGGGCTCCGGGCGCCTCTTCGTGGTCTGCGTGATCATCGTCCAGCCCTGGGTGCGCCGACAGAACCAGGACCGTGCCTGGAACCTCGCCCGGCGCCTCCAGAGGCGGCTGCTCACCGACCACGGCGCCACGGTCGGCGTGACGCTGGTGAACCGCTCCGACGACGGGATCGTCGAGGCGCTGCGGTCCTGGGGGTGGCGGTGTCTCGAGGGCGACACCCCGAGCACCACGCCGCCGGGCCCGTTCCGCGTTCTGGTCCTCGGGACCTGAACGGTCCCGGCTGTTACACGGGCGGGAGTACGGTGGAGACCACGAGCACTTCCGTATACCGGAATCCACCGGCCCCGGACCGTCGCCTCGTCTCCGGCGAGTCCACCCGAGCACCTTCCCTGCAGAGCACGTCACCAGTTCTCACTGGGGCAGCCCGTGACCCCGGCCGCGCCATCCGCATCCAGGCCGAGGAGCCACGCATGCCGTCCATTCCGGCCACGCCCCGCGGCCATGGCGATCCCTCCGCCGCCGTCATCCGCCTTCCCGAACGTCTCGGCTGGGTGCACGACGTGTGCCGGCCGACCGCCGAGCGGGTCGCGGCCCGGCGCGCTTGACGTCAACCATCCGACCTCGTACGGCAGTTGGCAGGAGCCTTCTCATGACCACCGCACTGCAGCCCCCGCTTCCCTCCCACCCCGTCCTCCGGCTGCGCCTCGCACCCGGCAGCGGCATGCCCCGGCCCATCGACGGAGCGTGGTGGCCCCGTTCGTACGACCTGCTCGCGGAGCTTCCCTCGCTGCTCGCGGGGTTGCCGCGCACGTGGGGCCAGATCACCAGCGTCACCGTCAACGGGGCGGTGTGGTCCACGGTGCCCGGCCGGACTCTCGTCTTCAACCAGGTCGTACGGCTGCACAGGGCCCTCGCCGCGTCCGCCCCGCACACCATCGTCCTGCTCACCCCCGGCCGGGGACGCTGGGACCTGATGGTCGTGCCTCCGGACACGACCGAGGCGGCGGCGGAACCGCTGATGGCGGCCGCCGCGAGCGATCAGGAGTGACGACAGGGAAGCAGGTGAGTGCGATGGCCGACTCCTCCGCCCCGCGGGGGACCAGGCTCCTGCCGGACGCCGTCCACCAGGCCGTGCGGCCCGGGACGGCTGTCGTACGGCTGGAGACGACGCACGAGCGGCAGGGCGTGCTCGACGGGGCGTGGTGGCCGCGCTCCCGCGACATCGCCGCCGAGCTGCCCGGCCTGATCTCCGCACTGACCGAGTACCTCGGGCCCATCACGCGTGTCGGCCTGGACGCCGGCGCCTGGGAAGGGCTGCCGACGCGGATGACCATCGACGACCGTGTCGTCCACATCGACTCCTTCGCGGCAGGCGACGACACCGTCCTCATCACCCGGGGCGAGCAGGATCTCTTCTCCCTCCTCGTGGTCCCGCCGCGCGCGACGCCCGACGCCGCGCGCGCGGCCATGGCCGAGGCCGTCCGCGCCGGCAGCGTGATGCGTGCCGAACGGATCCTTCTCGACACCGGCAGCGCATAGGCCGGGCTCTCCGTACGGTCCGTCGGGCCTGTCCGCGGAGTACGCTGGATTCACCGAGGATATTTCGAACACCGGCTGCCAGGCTCGTGTCGTTTTCGGCGATCGAATATGCCGGGCCGGTCGCGACCGGCCCGGGGCAGGGTTCGCGTCATGAATGCGACCATCTCCCGCCCGCCGACGACCGAAGCCGATGACCGGTTCTCCTCGTCCTCTCTGCGACTGTCGCTGGCGCCCGCCGGCTCCGCCCCGGCTCTGCTGGACGGCGCCTGGTGGCCCCGGTCCCGCGATCTCGGGGCGGAACTCCCGTCCCTGACCTCCGTACTGGACCCGCTGTGGGGGCGGATCACCCGGGTCACGGTGAATCCCACCCAGTGGCCGGTCATTCCACGCAAGGTGCCCGTCGCCGGGCACGTGGTGAACGTGGGCTGGTTCCTGCCCGAGCAGGACCCGCACGAACTGCTGTTGCTCTCGTACCACATGGGCCGCTGGAACCTCCTGGTGGTCCCGCCGCAGACGACTCCCGACTCGGCCGCCTGGCTGATGGCCGCCGCGAGTGACCCACGCGGTGTGTCGACCGCGAGCCGGTTGGTGGAGGAGGCGGCGCGCCTGCGGGCGCTGCGCGACGCCGACCGTGCCGTGGAGGCGGTCTGGGACTCCGAAGGAGGGCACGAGGCCCGCGACTCGGCCGCACGGCCGCGGATACCGACGGGAAGGTGAGGACCGTGGAGACGTTCGTGACCGTGGCCGTGATCCTGGGAATGATCGTGGTCGGGGTCCTGCTCATCCGCCTGCTGAACTCACAGCACGGCGACCGCATGGCCGCCATCCACTACGGCCGCTCCGGGATGCCGTTCGCGGGACCGGCTCCGTCGGCTCGGCGCAAGGTACGCGAGCGACTCCGTCTCAGGCGCCGCGACCGTGACCGTGACCAGGCACGGTACGGCTGACGGCCGACCAGCCGTCATCGCCGCCCTCGACGCGGGCACGT
>NZ_JBHUQX010000063.1:0-29192 GCF_042674225.1 Streptomyces sp. NPDC056948 | reverse complement strand
GCCGAGCTCCATCAGCTTCTCCATGCTGTGCTTGCCCGGGGGCTAACCCCCGGACCCCCAGCCGGACGGGCGTTGTGCCTCAGGCGGACAGCCGAGCGCTGTGCTCGCGACTACGACCGGCCCGGGGGGAATGACCCCCGCGGGCGTCGGCCGGGCGGGCGTGGGCCCTGCGTGAGGTCAGCCCAGCGCCTTGCCGGGGAGCTCGACCTTCGCGCCGAGCTCCATCAGCTTCTCCATGAAGTTCTCGTAGCCGCGGTTGATGAGGCCGATGCCGTGGACTCGGGACGTGCCCTGGGCCGCGAGGGCCGCGATGAGGTACGAGAAGCCGCCGCGGAGGTCGGGGATGACCAGGTCCGCGCCCTGGAGCTTGGTCGGGCCCGAGACGACGGCCGAGTGGAGGAAGTTGCGCTGGCCGAAGCGGCAGTCGGAGCCGCCCAGGCACTCGCGGTAGAGCTGGATGTGCGCGCCCATCTGGTTCAGGGCGGAGGTGAAGCCGAGGCGGGACTCGTAGACCGTCTCGTGGACGATGGACAGGCCCGTGGCCTGGGTCAGGGCCACCACCAGCGGCTGCTGCCAGTCGGTCTGGAAGCCGGGGTGGACGTCCGTCTCCAGCGCGATGGACTTGAGCTGGCCGCCGGGGTGCCAGAAGCGGATGCCCTCGTCGTCGATCTCGAAGGCCCCGCCCACCTTGCGGTAGGTGTTCAGGAACGTCATCATCGAGCGCTGCTGCGCGCCGCGGATGTAGACGTTGCCCTCGGTCGCCAGCGCCGCCGACGCCCAGGACGCGGCCTCCAGCCGGTCCGACAGGGCGTGGTGGGTGTAGCCGCCGAGTTTGTCCACACCGGTGATGCGGATCGTCCGGTCGGTGTCCATCGCGATGATCGCGCCCATTTTCTGCAGAACGCAGATCAGGTCCTCGATCTCCGGCTCGACGGCCGCGTTGGACAGCTCCGTGACGCCCTCCGCGAGGACGGCCGTCAGCAGCACCTGCTCGGTCGCGCCGACGGACGGGTACGGCAGTCGGATCTTCGTACCGCGCAGCCGCTGCGGCGCCTCCAGGTACTGGCCGTCGTCCCGCTTCTCGATGCGCGCGCCGAACTGCCGCAGCACGTCGAAGTGGAAGTCGATGGGCCGGCCGCCGATGTCGCAGCCGCCGAGCCCGGGAATGAAGGCGTGGCCGAGACGGTGCAGCAGCGGACCGCAGAACAGGATCGGGATACGGCTCGAACCGGCGTGGGCATCGATGTCAGCGACGTTGGCGCTCTCCACGCGCGTCGGGTCCATCACCAGTTCGCCGGGCTCGTCCCCCGGACGGACCGTCACACCGTGGAGCTGCAGCAGACCCCGCACGACCCGTACGTCACGGATGTCCGGAACATTGCGCAGCCGACTCGGAGCGCTGCCCAGCAGCGCTGCCACCATGGCCTTCGGTACGAGGTTCTTCGCACCGCGGACACGGATCTCGCCCTCCAGCGGGGTTCCGCCGTGGACAAGCAGGACATCGTCGTTGACGGTCATGAATCTCGCGTTCCGTGGAGTCGGGCAGGGGCCAGAAGGGAAAGGGTAATCGCCCACCACCCCCCTTCTGTAAGCCTGAGTCAGACCCAGACACGTCATAGCTCTGTCACAACACGAACCGTTCCGTGCCGGGCACATGGGGTCACGGTCACTTTCGTGCGCGCACGACGCACCAGTGCGCCCGCCCGTCTCCCGCCACCGCCCTCATCCGAGGCCTTACCAGGCCACATCTTCGATTCATGGCTGCATGCCCTCGCGTCCCCTCATTGCCTCCCCACGCGGAGGGAAGATGCGGGATCATGTCTGCCATGACCGAGGTGTCCTCGCTCACAGGGCGGTTGCTCGTGGCCACCCCCGCCCTGGCGGACCCGAACTTCGACCGCGCGGTGGTGCTGCTCCTCGACCACGACGAGGAGGGCTCCCTCGGTGTCGTCCTCAACCGCCCCACCCCGGTGGATGTGAACGACATCCTGGAGGGCTGGGGGGACCTCGCCGGCGAGCCCGGCGTCGTCTTCCAGGGCGGTCCGGTCTCGCTGGACTCGGCCCTCGGGGTCGCGGTCGTCCCCGGCGGGGCGTCCGGGGAGGCCGGCCCGCTGGGCTGGCGCCGGGTGCACGGCGCGATCGGTCTGGTCGATCTGGAGGCCCCGCCGCAGCTCCTGGCCTCCGCCCTCGGCTCCCTGCGGATCTTCGCCGGATACGCCGGCTGGGGCCCGGGCCAGCTCGAGGACGAGCTGGTGGACGGCGCGTGGTACGTCGTGGAGTCGGAGCCCGGCGATGTCTCGTGCCCGTGTCCCGAGCGGCTCTGGCGCGAGGTCCTGCGCCGCCAGCGCAACGAGCTGGCGATGGTGGCGACGTATCCGGACGACCCTTCGCTCAACTGATGCGTGTGAGCTTCAGTACCCTGGGGCCTATGAGCACTCTCGAGCCCGAGCGCGGGACTGGTACGGGGACCCTCGTAGAGCCGACGCCGCAGACCTCGCACGGTGACGGTGACCACGAGCGCTTCGCCCATTACGTCCAGAAGGACAAGATCATGGCGAGCGCCCTCGACGGCACCCCCGTCGTGGCGCTGTGCGGCAAGGTGTGGGTGCCGGGCCGCGACCCGAAGAAGTACCCCGTGTGTCCCATGTGCAAGGAGATCTACGAGTCGATGAGCTCCGGCGACGACGACAAGGGCAAGGGCGACAAGTAGCGCCCGGCCCGTGCGGCGTAAGGCCTCCAGGGTGCGTTTTGCGTGCCCTGGGGGCTTTTGTGCTGTCCGGGCGTTGCGCGGGATGCGTCTGCCGGTCACAGAGTGGTTGAGACCTCTTGTGGTCGTGTTCATGCAGTCCCTAGCCTCCGATGTGTTGTGCACAGCGAAACCTTCATTGCGCATGTTGCAACACTCCCTCGGAGGAGCACTTCATGAAGCTGTCCGTCCGTTTTGCCGGGCTCACGGCGCTCGCCGCCCTGCTGGCCACCGCCTGCGCACCCCAGACCTCCAGTAACTCCTCCTCCGACAAGGACGAGAAGACCGGCGCACTGCGTGTCTGGCTCTTCCAGGAGGTCGGCAACACCCCCAAGGAGAAGGTCGTCGACTCGGTCGTCGCCGCCTTCGAGAAGGCCCACAAGGGCACCGAGGTCAACGTCGAGTACATCCCGATCGAGACCCGCGCCCAGCGCGTCAAGGCCGCCTTCAACGACCCCGCCTCCGCTCCCGACGTCATGGAGTACGGCAACACCGACACGGCCGGCTATGTGAAGGACGGCGGACTCCTCGACGTCACCGAGGACTTCGGGAACTGGAGCGAGGCGAAGGACACCGACCCGACCGCGAAGCAGTCGGTGACGGTGGACGGCAAGATGTACGGCGCCCCGTTCTACGTCGGCGTCCGCGCCCTGTACTACCGCACGGACGTCTTCGAGGCGCTGGGTCTGAAGCCCCCGAAGACGATGGACGAACTGGCCTCCACCGCCCGAGCGGTCCGCGCCGCGAAGCCCGACCTCTACGGGCTCGTCGTCGGCGGCGCCTACACCTACGGCGCGATGCCGTTCGTATGGGCCAACGGCGGTGAACTCGCCAACGGCAAGGGCGGTTCGTACGCCTCGGGCATCGACAGCCCGGAGGCCCAGAAGGGCATCAAGGCGTACACGTCCCTCTTCGGCGACGACAACTGTCCGGCCGCCAAGTGCGCGGGCATGGGCGGCAACGACACGATCTCCGCCTTCGCCGCCGGGAAGGCCGGGATGGCGATCGGCGGCGACTTCAGCCACACCGCCGTCGAGGCCGGGAAGGTCAAGGGCAAGTACGCCGTCGTCCCGCTGCCGGGTGTGAAGTCCGGCTCGATCGCGCCCGCCTTCGCCGGCGGCAACAACATCGGCGTCCTGAAGAGCACCTCGCACCGCACGCTCGCCGTCGAGCTGATGGAACAGCTCGCCTCGAAGAAGACGCAGACCGAGCTCTTCGGCGCGATGGGCTTCCTGCCGACCTTCACGGACGTACGGCAGCAGGTCGCGACCGAGGAGCCGTTCGTGAAGCCCTTCGTGCAGACGCTCTCGGCCGGCACCAAGTTCGTCCCCGCCTCACCCGCCTGGGCCCAGATCGACTCCTCGCTCGTCCTGCCGACGATGTTCCAGGAGGTCATCGCGGGCAAGAAGGACGTGCCCGCCGCCTCCGAGGACGCCGCGAAGAAGATGAACACCGCGTTCGGCTCCGCCGGGTGAACCGGATGAACGACCGCACCGAATCGGGTGGGGCCGCCGACGTGGTGGGGTCGGTCTCCGTGGCCGGCTCGGCGCCGGCCGTGGGCCGGCCTCCGGCCGGGCCCAAGTCCGGTGACGCGCGAGTCGGCCGTGCCCGGCGGCCGGCCCCGCGCCGGGGCGGCCCGGGCAGGTCCGCGCTCCGCTCAGGCGGCTGGACGCCCTGGCTGTATCTCGCGCCCGCGCTCGTCGTGCTCGGCGGGCTGCTCGTCTACCCCATCTATCAACTCGGCCTGATCTCGTTCTTCGAGTACACCCAGGCCCAGGTCAGCGGCGGCGAACCGGCCACGTTCCAGGGGTTCGGGAACTACGCCGAGCTGTTCGGGGACCCGCAGTTCTGGCAGGTGCTGCTCGCCACCGTGCTGTTCGCGGCGGCCTGCGTCGTCTCCACGCTCGCGGTCGGCTGCGCCCTCGCCGTGCTCCTCACCCGCGTGCGGGCCGTACCGAGGCTCGCGCTGATGCTGGCCGCGCTGGGCGCGTGGGCGACCCCGGCCGTCACCGGCTCCACGGTCTGGCTGTTCCTCTTCGACCCGGACTTCGGCCCGGTCAACCGGATGCTGGGCCTCGGCGACCACTCGTGGACGTACGGGCGTCTCAGCGCCTTCTTCCTCGTCCTGCTCGAAGTGGTGTGGTGCTCCTTCCCGTTCGTGATGGTGACCGTCTACGCCGGTATCCGCGCCGTGCCCTCCGAGGTGCTGGAGGCGGCCGCCCTGGACGGCGCCTCGCAGTGGCGCGTCTGGCGCTCCGTACTCGCCCCGATGCTCCGGCCGATCCTGGTCGTCGTCACCATCCAGTCGGTCATCTGGGACTTCAAGGTCTTCACCCAGATCTACGTCATGACGAACGGCGGCGGCATCGCGGGCCAGAACCTGGTCCTGAACGTCTACGCCTACCAGCAGGCGTTCGCGTCCTCGCAGTACAGCCTCGGCTCGGCGATCGGCGTCGTGATGCTGCTGATCCTGCTCGCCGTCACGCTGGTGTACCTGCGGCTGCTGCGCCGGCAGGGGGAGGAACTGTGAATCTTCTACGCGCCCGTGTCCGCCGCCCGGGGCGGCTGGCCGCCGAGGCCTCGGCCCTGCTGATCGCGGTCGTCGTCGCCTTCCCCCTCTACTGGATGGTGCTCAGCGCCTTCAAACCGGCCGGGGAGATCGAGTCGAGCGAGCCCCGGCCGTGGACTCTCGCGCCCTCCCTGGATTCCTTCCGGCGCGTCTTCGGGCAGCAGGAATTCGGCCGTTACTTCCTCAACAGCCTCGTCGTCGCGAGCTGTGTCGTGATCGCCTCCGCGCTGATCGCGTTTCTCGCCGCGACCGCCGTGACACGATTCCGCTTCCGCCTGCGGACCACCCTGCTGATCATGTTTCTGGTGGCCCAGATGGTGCCCGTGGAAGCCCTCACGATCCCCCTCTTCTTCCTCATGCGGGACTTCGGTCAGCTCAACACGCTCGGCTCGCTGATCCTGCCCCACATCGCCTTCTCGCTGCCCTTCGCGATCTGGATGCTGCGGGGGTTCGTGAAAGGCGTTCCGGAGGCGCTGGAGGAGGCCGCGTACATCGACGGGGCGAGCCGGGCGCGATTCCTCTGGCAGATCCTTTTCCCTCTCGTCCTGCCGGGTCTCGTGGCCACCAGCGTGTTCTCGTTCATCTCCGCCTGGAACGACTTCCTCTTCGCCAAGTCGTTCATCATCAGTGACACTTCCCAGTCGACGCTGCCGATGGCGCTGCTGGTCTTCTACAAGCCCGACGACCCGGACTGGGGCGGCGTCATGGCCGCCTCCACGGTGATGACGATCCCCGTCCTGGTCTTCTTCGTACTCGTACAGCGGCGCCTGGTCTCCGGACTGGGCGGAGCGGTGAAGGACTGACGTGAGCGATCTGATTCCTGCACCCCGCGGCGTCGTCACCGGCTCCGGCGAGGTGCGGCTGACGGCGCACTCCCGGCTCCGCGCCGGCACCGGGACGGAGGGCGTCGGTCACTGGCTGCGCACCGCCCTCCGGCAGGCCACCGGCCTGCCCCTCCACGAGGGGCGGGACCCCGACGACCCCGGCGGCGACGGCATCGGGCTCCGGCTCGACCCCGGACTCGGCCCCGAGGAGTACCGCCTCGTCAGCGACTCCAGCGGCATCCTCATCGAGGGCGGAAGCGCGGCCGGTGCCTTCTGGGGCGCCCAGACGCTGCGGCAGCTCCTCGGCCCCGACGCGTACCGCAGGGCCCCGCTCGGCCGCGACCGCCTCTGGGCCGTGCCGCACCTCACGATCGAGGACGCGCCCCGATTCCGCTGGCGCGGCCTGATGCTCGACGTCGCCCGGCACTTCATGCCCAAGGAAGGCGTCCTGCGTTACCTCGATCTGATGGCGGCGCACAAACTCAACGTCTTCCACTTCCATCTGACGGACGACCAGGGCTGGCGCATCGAGATCGAGCGGCATCCGCGCCTGACGGAGATCGGCTCCTGGCGGGCCCGTACCAAAACCGGCCACCGCGCCTCGCCGCTGTGGGAGGAGAAGCCGCACGGCGGCTACTACACCCGGGACGACATCCGGGAGATCGTCGCCTACGCCGCCGAGCGGCATATCACCGTCGTCCCCGAAATCGACGTACCCGGCCACTCGCAGGCCGCCATCGCCGCGTACCCGGAACTCGGCAACACCGACGTCATCGCCACCGACAGCCTCTCCGTCTGGGACACCTGGGGAATCAACCCGAACGTACTCGCCCCCACTGACAACACCCTGCGCTTCTACGAGGGCGTCTTCGAGGAAGTCCTCGAGCTGTTCCCGTCGGAGTTCGTCCACATCGGCGGTGACGAATGCCCCAAGGAGCAGTGGCAGCGGTCGGAGACCGCCCAGGCGCGCATCAGGGAACTCGGGCTCGCGGACGAGGACGAGCTCCAGTCCTGGTTCGTCGGGCACTTCGACGCGTGGCTCTCCGCGCGCGGGCGCCGGCTGATCGGCTGGGACGAGATCCTGGAGGGCGGCCTGGCGAAGGGCGCGGCCGTCTCCTCCTGGCGCGGCTACGCCGGAGGCATCGCCGCCGCGCGGGCCGGCCACGACGTCGTCATGTGCCCCGAGCAGCAGGTGTATCTGGACCACCGTCAGGACCCGGGCCCCGACGAGCCTGTACCGATCGGGTGGGTGCGCACCCTGGAGGACGTCTACCGGTTCGAGCCCGTGCCGCCGGAGCTGACGCCCGAGGAGGCCCGGCACGTGCTGGGCACCCAGGCCAACCTGTGGACCGAGGTGATGGAGGACCACGCGCGCGTGGACTACCAGGCGTTCCCCCGGCTCGCGGCCTTCGCCGAGGTCGCCTGGAGCGCCCTGCCCGCCCCGGAGGAACGGGACTTCGCCGGCTTCGAGCACCGGATGACCGCCCACTACCGGCGGCTCGACGCCCTGGGCGTCGCCTACCGGCCCCCCGCCGGACCGCTGCCCTGGCAGCGGCGCCCCGGAGTGCTGGGGCGCCCGATCGACGGCCCGCCGCCCCACCGGTAGGACCCGCTCGCGGCTACCGAACAGCTCGAACAGGCCACGGAAAATGCGCACAAGGGTCACCGAAAGTGCCAATCGGCACGCACTGCTGAACCCGTGCGAAAACGGACCATCTCCCCGATGAGGTGGGCGAATGCCTCCTAGCGGACCCGTGTCTTCGGCTCTCGCCAAGATGTGCCAGAGTTGCCACGTCCGCCCTGTCAGCACGTACCGTACGGCAGCACAGGTGGGACCAGGTGGGGCAGCGGGAAGGGGCAGCCGGTTTGACCACGCACGCACCGCAGGCGGCGCAGGCCGTCACGCTGCCCACGACGCTGGACGAGGCCGTCGCGGCACTCACCGCCGTGCCCGCCGCCGTGCCCGTCGCGGGCGGCACCGACCTGATGGCCTCCGTCAACTCCGGGCAGCTCAGGCCCGCCGCGCTGGTGGGACTCGGCCGGATCAGCGAGATCCGCGGCTGGCAGTACCAGGACGGTCACGCGCTGCTCGGCGCGGGCCTCACACACGCGCGCATGGGACGCCCCGACTTCGCGGCCCTGATCCCGGCGCTCGCCGCCGCCGCGCGCGCCGCGGGCCCGCCGCACATCCGCAACGCGGGCACCCTGGGCGGCAACATCGCCTCGGCCGCCCCCACCGGTGACGCGCTGCCGGTCCTGGCCGCCCTCGAGGCGACACTGATCATCGCGGGCCCGGCCGGAGCCCGCCGCGAGATCCCGGTGTCGCACCTGCTGGCCGGGATGGACATGCTGCGCGCCGGCGAACTCATCGGCTACGTGCGCGTGCCGCTGCTGCACGCCCCACAGGTCTTCCTGAAGGCGACCGGCCGTACCGGCCCCGGGCGCGCCGTGGCGTCCGTGGCCCTGGTCCTGGACCCCGCGCGCCGGGGTGTGCGCTGCGCGGTGGGCGCCATAGCGCCGATGGCGCTGCGGCCCCTCCAGGCCGAGGAGTGGGTGGGCCGGCTCATCGACTGGGACAACAACCGCGCGATCGTGCCGGAGGCGCTGAACGCCTTCGGCGAGTACGTCGCCGCGGCCTGCATCCCCGACGCGGCCCAGGCCGAGGACGGCTCCGTACCGCAGCTTCCGCCCGCCGTACTGCACCTGCGGCGCACCGTCGCCGCGCTGGCCCGACGAGCACTGGGGAGGGCGCTGTCGTGAGCGACGACCAGCACGGACAGGGCACGCCCCGGGGCGGCAGTCGCTGGGACCCGCTGCCCCAGGGCGAGTACGACGACGGCGCCACCGCCTTCGTCGAACTCCCCGAGGGGGGCATCGACGCCCTGCTGGCCGCCGACAGCCCCCTTGCCGCGCCCGGCCACGGTTACGTACCGCCGCAGATAACGGTCGACCCCGCCGCGACCGCCGGAACCGACCCGGCCGCCACGGGCGCGTGGCCGGTGCCCGGCGCGCCCGTCGACGGTGCCCAGTGGCACGACCCGCACGCGGCACACCAGCAGCAGGGCCACGAGGTCGCGGAGCAGCCGTACGGATCCGACACGCCGTACGCATCCGACGCGTCATACGGCTCCGGTGCGCCGTACGGCTCCGACTCCGGGGCGGGCCGGCACGGCGCGGACGACCGGTTCACGTACAACCCGGGAGCCACCGGGCAGTGGAACTTCGAGGAGGCCGCGGCGGCGGAGCCCGCGCCCGGCCATGACGTGACCGGGCAGTGGTCCATCCCCGTCGCCGGGGGCGACCTTCCGGACGAGTCGGGCGAGTTCACCACGTCCTCGCTGGTCGAGCAGTGGGGCGGCAACCCGCCGGCCACGCTCCCGGGCGGCGCGTCCGCGCCGTGGGCGACACAGGCGCCGGGCGAGCCGTGGGGGCAGCAGGTCCCGCAGGACGCGCCGGGGCAGGAGCAGGCCGGGCCGGGCTACCCGCAGGAACACGAGCAGGGCCACGGGCGGCAGGGGCTCGCCGGACCGCCTTCCGCGTACGCACCGGACCAGAGCGCACACGCCCCGGAGCAGCCGCCTGCCGGACCCCTGCCGCAGGAGACGGACCCGACGCACCGGACGCCGGGCAGCGGCCACGCACCTCGACCCGGGGGGCTCGGTCATGCGCCGGAGCAGTCCGGCTTCGCCGGCCACGGGCCGGAGTCGTCGGGCTTCGCCGACCATCGAGTCGATCACGGGGTCGAGCACGGCGCGGAGCACGCCCCGGAACCGTCCGGCCCCGCCGGGCACCCGGACGAGCACCCCGCGCCCTCCGCGCCCGCCCAGCCGTACGAGGCACACGCCGAACACGCCGAACACGCCGCGCCCACGGAGGCCGTCCAGGACGCCTCACAGTCCGTTCCTGGGGCCGGTGAGGCCGACGGTCCCGCCGAGGACGTCCCGGGCGCCGCAGAGGGCGCTGGCAGCCCCGCCGAGCCGGTCGCCGTGCCCCTCCCCGCCATGGCGGACGCGGACACCGGACCGGAGGCCGCCGACAGCGAGCCCCCGGACGACCCGGCACCGCAGGACCCCTCCGGCGCCCCGGACGCACCCACCCTCCCGCAGGAGGAACACCCCCTCGCCTCCTTCGTCCTGCGCGTCAACGGCACCGACCGCCCCGTCACCGACGCGTGGATCGGCGAGTCCCTGCTGTACGTGCTGCGCGAGCGGCTAGGGCTCGCCGGCGCCAAGGACGGCTGCTCGCAGGGCGAGTGCGGGGCGTGC
Source organism: Streptomyces sp. NPDC056948 (assembly GCF_042674225.1). Classification (NCBI taxonomy): domain Bacteria; kingdom Bacillati; phylum Actinomycetota; class Actinomycetes; order Kitasatosporales; family Streptomycetaceae; genus Streptomyces; species Streptomyces sp. NPDC056948. Next base: position 18,788 of record NZ_JBHUQX010000063.1, on the reverse strand, counting down.
AACGTCCAGGTCGACGGGCGGCTCGTCGCGTCCTGCCTGGTCCCGGCCGTGACCGCCGCCGGCAGTGAGGTCCGCACCGTCGAGGGACTGGCCGAGGACGGGCAGCCCTCCGACGTACAGCGGGCGCTCGCGCGCTGCGGCGCCGTGCAGTGCGGCTTCTGCGTACCGGGCATGGCGATGACCCTGCACGACCTCCTGGAGGGCAACCCGGCGCCCACCGAACTGGAGACTCGCCAGGCGCTCTGCGGCAACCTGTGCCGCTGCTCCGGCTACCGGGGCGTGGTCGACGCCGTGAAGGACGTCGTCGCCGAACGCGAGACACACGCCGCGCCCGCCGCGGGCGACACCGACGAGGCCCGTATCCCGCGCCAGGCGGGCCCGGGCGCCGGCGGTGTCCATCCGTCGGCCTTCGGATCGCCTCCGGAGGCGCACGCCCAGGACGCGCATTCACCTGACGCGCATTCCCCGGACCCGCACGACCAGCCCTACGGCCAGGACGGAGGCCCCGCGTGAGCAACGAAGCAGCCACCGCGCAGGCCGCGGAGGCCGGCCCCGCCCCCGAAGCGCTGCCGCACGGCCTCGGCGTGTCCCTCCCGGCCGCGGACGCCCGTGCCAAGACGGAGGGCACCTTCCCCTACGCCGCCGACCTGTGGGCCGAGGGACTGCTGTGGGCGGCCGTGCTGCGCTCACCGCACCCGCACGCGCGCATCGTGTCGATCGACACCTCCCACGCGAGCGAGATGCCCGGCGTGCGCGCCGTCGTCACCCACGAGGACATCCCCGGCAGCCCGTTCCACGGCCGCCGCACGGCCGACCGCCCGGTCTTCGCCTCCGAGGTCGTACGCCACCACGGCGAGCCCATCGCCGCCGTCGCCGCCGACCACCCGGACACCGCGCGCATGGCCGCCGCCGCCGTCATCGTCGAGTACGAGGTGCTCGACCCGGTGACCGACCCGGAGCACGCCTTCGAGGCCGAGCCCCTGCACCCCGACGGCAACCTGATCCGGCACATCCCGCTGCACCACGGCGACCCGGACGCGGCCGGCGAGATCGTCGTCGAGGGCCAGTACCGCATCGGCCGCCAGGACCCCGCGCCCATCGGCGCCGAGGCGGGCCTGGCCGTACCGCGCCCGGACGGCGGCGTGGAGCTGTACCTCGCCTCCACCGACCCGCACGCCGACCGGGACGCGGCCGCCGCCGCCTTCGGCCTGGAGCCCGAGCGCGTCAAGGTCGTCGTCACCGGCGTCCCCGGCGCCACGGCCGACCGCGAGGACCAGGGCTTCCAGCTCCCGCTCGGCCTGCTGGCGCTGCGGACCGGCTGCCCCGTGAAGCTCACGGCCACGCGCGAGGAGTCGTTCCTCGGCCACGCCCACCGTCACCCCACCCTCCTGCGCTACCGCCACCACGCGGACGCCGAGGGCACACTCGTGAAGGTCGAGGCGCAGATCCTGCTCGACGCGGGCGCCTACGCCGACAGCTCCGCCGAGGCCCTCGCCGCCGCGGTCGGCTTCGCCTGCGGCCCGTACGTCGTCCCGAACGCCTTCATCGAGGGCTGGGCCGTACGCACCAACAACCCCCCCTCGGGCCACGTACGCGGCGAAGGGGCCATGCAGGTCTGCGCCGCCTACGAGGCGCAGATGGACAAGATCGCCAAGAAGCTCGGCATCGACCCGGCCGAGGTGCGGCTGCGCAACGCCATGGCGACGGGCGACGTTCTCCCGACCGGCCAGACGGTGACCTGCCCGGCCCCGGTCGCCGAACTGCTCCAGGCCGTACGGGACTTCCCGCTGCCGCCGCTGCCCAAGGACACCCCCGAGGACGAGTGGCTGCTGCCCGGCGGCCCCGAGGGCGCGGGCGAACCGGGCGCGGTGCGCCGGGGCGTGGGCTACGGCGTGGGCATGGTGCACATGCTCGGCGCGGAGGGCGCGGACGAGGTCTCCACGGCGACCGTCAAGGTCCAGGACGGGGTCGCGACGGTCCTGTGCGCGGCCGTCGAGACCGGCCAGGGCTTCACGACCCTGGCCCGGCAGATCGTCCAAGAGACGCTCGGCGTCGACGAGGTGCACGTGGCTCCGGTCGACACCGACCAGCCCACGGCGGGCGCGGCCTGCCACGGCCGGCACACCTGGGTGTCGGGCGGTGCGGTGGAGCGCGCGGCCAAGATGGTCCGTACGCAGCTCCTCCAGCCGCTCGCCCACAAGTTCGGCATGTCCACGGAGCTGCTCCAGATCAACGACGGCAAGATCACGTCGTACGACGGAGTCCTCTCGACGACCGTCACCGAGGCGCTGGACGGCAAGGAACTGTGGGCCACCGCCCAGTGCCGCCCGCACCCGACCGAGCCGCTGAACGAGGCCGGGCAGGGTGACGCCTTCGTCGGCATGTCCTTCTGCGCGATCCGCGCGGTGGTGGACGTCGACATCGAGATCGGTTCCGTCCGTGTCGTGGAACTGGCCGTCGCCCAGGACGTGGGGCGGATCCTGAACCCGGCCCAGCTGACCGCCCGCATCGAGGCGGGTGTGACCCAGGGCGTGGGTATCGCACTGACCGAGAACCTGCGCACCCCGCGCGGCCTGATCCGCCACCCGGACCTGACCGGTTACGCCCTCCCGACGGCCCTCGACGCGCCGGACATCCGCATCGTCAAGCTGGTCGAGGAACGGGACGTGATCGCCCCCTTCGGCGCGAAGGCGGTCAGCGCGGTGCCGGTGGTGACGTCCCCGGCGGCCGTCGCGTCCGCCGTACGGGCCGCCACCGGCCGCCCCGTGAACCGGCTGCCGATCCGCCCCCAGGCCGCGGTGGTCACCGAACGGTCCTGACGTCCGCCCTCCTGGCGGGGGTCGTTCTCGGCGGGGCGATTCTCGCGGGAAGGGAACGTGCGAGGGTCGTCCGAGCGTCTGGTGAGGTGGAGGCGTACCCGCCGGACATGAAGTCGCTGGGCGCGTCGCTGTTCCGGGGCGTTGTCAGTGGTGAGGCGTAGTGTTCTGGGCAGTGGGGGACGGCTGCCGGGCCTGGCCGGGCGGTCTGCCGTGCTCCGCCAGGGGACGGTGAGCAAGCACATTCGGGGGAGCCCATGAGTATGACCGACGCCGGTTCCGCGGTGATCACGCTGACCGAGTCCGAGCTGGACCCGTGGGTGACGCACGCGTCGACGCGGCACTGGCTGACCGGCCCCGGACTGCCCTCCGAGAACGGCGTGCTGAGCTTCGCGGAGCTGCGCCGCGCGGGCCTGCGCACGGTGGGGGACTCGACGGGCGATCCGGCGGACCGGCTGTCGGCGGAGCTGCGCGAGCAGTTGGTGATAGGCGGACTGCTGGGCCCCGGAGGCCTGGAGACGGAGTCGGTCCTGCTGGACGGTGCGACGGGCGAGATCTCGACGACGTCCTTCCTGCACGATCGCCCCGACCTGATGGACCGCCGCCCCCTGGCCCCCTCGCTGCGGACCCTGGTGCGGTTCGCCGAGGCGACGGACGAACTGGCGGGCCTGCGAGGCCAGTTCGCCTCCTACGCGGGCCGCTACGGCCCGAAGGCGGTGGCACAGGCGTCCCAGCACCTCCTAGCGGTGTTCCGGGACGGCACGGACGGCGAGCCGGCCCCCTTCTGGAAGATGGCGGCCCTGATCCGCCCGCTCTCCCTCGTGGCGGGCCGCGGCGGCGCATCCGGCCTGTCCCTGGACCTCCCGCACCGCCTGCTGGACCAGGAGTTCGGCCCCGGCAAGGTGGCCCGCTTCGAGGACGTCGACTTCCCCGCGACGCTCACACACGAGCCGACCCGCCGTTTCCTGCGCGAGGTGGGCCTGCCCGAGGACGCCCATGTCTTCTCCCTGGACACGGACGTACCCCTGGCGACGCTGGCCGAGTACTACACGGACAGGGACGCGGACAGACCGACGCAACTCCCTCCCCGTGCACACCACTTGCTACGGCTCGGCTGCTTGGTCGACGGCAACAGCCTGGTCGTCGACGGCGAGACGGGCGCGGTCCTGAACTGGAGCGAGCCCGAGGCGACGCTGTACCCGCTGAACACGGACGTCTCGACCCTCGCCTTCACCCTCTGGCTCCTGCACCGCGAGCGCGCGATCGACTCCCAGTCGGACCATGAGCTGACGACCGACACGTACGACCAGTTGGCCATGACGATGCTCCAGGTCCTGTCGGCGGTCGACCCTACGGGGGTCATGGCGGGCAGGTCGGGGCGGCATTACTGGACGGATGCGTTTCAGGATGAGGCGGGTGGGGTGCTGTAGGCGCCGGGTTCACGCGCTGGAGTGTGGTCCAGCCGGCCCAGCCCCGCTGCCTCAGCAGCTCGATGAGCCGACGGGCGGACGGCACCGTGTCGAAAACGAACGCGTCCATCAACTCGGAGAGCCCCGGCTCGATGCCGCCCGGGTCGCCGACGTACTCCGCGCCCCGCTCCTCGGCCAGCTTCGTGACGTAGGCGGCCACCCGGTCGGCCAGTTCGACCAGCCGAGGATCACCGTCCCTCCACCCGAGAGCCGCACTCAAGGCCAAGTAGAAGTCGACGAACTCCGGATCGGCGATCTGCTCCCGCTTGCGCGCGATCCACTCCGGCACCCGCTCGGGCGAGCGCGCGACCAGCGGGATCCAGCCATCGCGCTCGGCCTGGACGATCCGCTCGTCGACGCCGAGCGCCCGCAGCCGGTCGAGGAACCCGACCACCTCAGGGGGCAGCGCCAGACTGTCTCCCGAGGCGAGGCGGGCGATCCGCGCGCGGTGCCGCTGCCGCTCCCTGATCTCCGTTTCCAGCCGCCCGTCGATGTCCGCGACGGCCGAGGCGAACTCCTCCTCACCGGCCTGGAGCAACTCCCGCACACGCGCCAGCGGAACCCCGGCCTCGGCGAGAGTCCGGATCCTGATCAGCTCCACCACGGCCCCGGCGTCGTACCGCCGATAGCCGGAGCCATCCCGCTCGGGCTCCGGCAGCAGTCCCTTGGCGTGATAGTGCCGCACGGCGCGCACGGTCACTCCGGCGTAGGCCGCGAGCTCGCCGATCGTCAGCATGCGCCCAGTCTGGCTCAGGAGGCCGGCCCGCCGACCGGCTGATGTGCGCTCCGGACGATCTCGGCGATGTCCGGTGCGTGGGTGAAGACCAGCCGGTGGTCGGCGTCGAGCCAGGAGACGGAGACGTTCGCCCGCTCCCGGACGAGCCGCTCGACGCCGGCCCGCCAGAGCCGGTTGTGCCGCGGCGCACGCCCCGCGCCGCCGCGGCCGGCGATCGCGCGGGACATGATCATGCGCACGCTTCCATCAACCCTCCGATACCGCTCGAGAATCCCGGCCCGAACCACATCCATCTCAAGCCCCAGCTCGAAGACTTCCTCGGCGCTGAGCGATACCTGACGCGCACGCTCACTGCCCTCGCTCCGCCTGACTGTGTGCCGTGCCATCTCCCGGAACTCCGCGAGGTCGACGTCGGTGATGAACGGCTCGGGCAGCGGATTCGCCCCGTCGACGAGCACAAGCCCGGCGACGGTGTCCGGGCACTCGGCCGCGTAGTGCACGGCCAGATCCGCGCCCAGGGAGTACCCCACGAGCAGGGGCGCCGACGGAAGCTCGAGTTCCCTCATCACGGCACGGAGATCACCCAGAAACGCGTCGAAGGAGTACCGCTCGGCGGCGGAGGAGAGGCCGTGCCCCCGAAGATCGAAGGCCACGACATCATGATCGCGCCGCAGCAGACCGATCAGCTCATACAGGTCGGCCTGTGTGCAGTTCAGCCCCGGGCACAGAACCAGGGGCCTTCCCCGGCCACCACGGGACACCGGGATGGTGACGCCGTCGTGCTGAACGGTGAGGTGCGGCGTGGTGCTGTCGTTTGTGGGAGTCATGCGGATCAGGGTGGGGGGGTTGCCCGTGCGTCAGGGTCAACCGCGGGACGGGGGGAGCGGAGCGGTGACCTGCTCCCTGCCCCACCCGACTGCTCCCGTTGCGCCCTGATTGCGCCCTACCCCGGTCCTGAACACCCCCTGATGCTCGATTCATGGGGGATACAGCTGAGCCGAGCATCATCCCGTTACCCGACCTCGACGGACATCGGCAGGCGCCACCGGGCGTGCCGCAGCCGTGGGAGAAGACCGACCGGGCCCAGGCCGCGATGGAAGGCGCCACCGGGCCCGAGCCACCCAGCCCACCCGTCTGCCCCAACTGCGGGCTCGTCGGTGATCGGCGTGTCACCTACTACGGCTGGCACGTCCTCCTCGAACCGGACATGCCGGTGCCGGCACACATGGTGCCCGCCTGGCACCGCTGGTACGTGGACTCCAACGGAGCGGCATGGAACAGCCGCGCAGACGAGCCCACGCCCGGCGCTGTGTGCCGTGTACCGCACCGGATCGCCTGTCCCGGCCTGAGACTCGAGGAGATCGGCCTCTGGCGATGGCTGGACGCCGTACGCACGGAGAACGCCCGCCGGGCATGGCGAAAGGCAGACGAGGAAGCGGCCCAGGAGCCGCTTCCGGACGCCGGTTGATGCTGTGGAGGCCGTGGCGGGATTCGAACCCACGTAACTCGCTTTGCAGGCGAGCCCCTGAACCACTCGGGCACACGGCCGGGGCGAGGAGGAACTGATCGGCACCGGCCGTGTTCCAACTCGATGTCATGACAGTAGGCCGGTGGGGAAGCGGTGCTCAAGGGCATCGGGTGTGCTGCAACGGGACTGCCATACGGCGTTCACAGAGGGGGTCTCCGGCCAGGGGCGTACGACCAAGGTCGGGGTGGTTCACCGTCTCGCGACAGGGGTCAACGTGGTGTGTGGAACTTACGCTGGCGGGCATGACCGTCCCCAAGCCGAGTGACGCAGATATCGCAGATGTCGTAGACGCCACCGAGTCTCCCTCGGTCGCCGGGGCGGATGAGACCGTGCTGGGGCGGGCCTATCGGGCGTTGAGCGTCGGGATCGTCTCCGTCGTGCTGCTCATCGCGTTCGAGGCGACGGCCGTCGGTACGGCGATGCCCGTCGCGGCGCGGGAGCTGGACGGGGTGTCGCTCTACGCGTTCGCGTTCTCCGGGTACTTCACGACCAGTCTGTTCGGGATGGTGCTCGCCGGGCAGTGGTCCGACCGGCGTGGGCCCCTCGGGCCGTTGGCCGTCGGCATCTCCTCCTTCGGGGCCGGGCTGCTGCTGTCGGGGACGGCCGGGGTGATGTGGCTGTTCATCCTGGGGCGGGCCGTGCAGGGGCTCGGTGGCGGGCTGGTGATCGTCGCGCTGTACGTCGTCGTCGGGCGGGCCTATCCGGAGCGGCTGCGGCCGGCGATCATGGCGGCGTTCGCGGCGAGCTGGGTCGTGCCGTCGATCGTCGGTCCGCTCGCCGCCGGCACGGTGACGGAACAGCTCGGCTGGCGATGGGTGTTCGTCGGGATTCCGGTGCTCGTCGTCCTCCCCCTGGCGCTCGCGCTGCCGCAGATACGGCGCCGGGCTGCCGGTCCGGTCGGTGAGGCGGTCCCGAAGTCCTTCGACCGTCGGCGTATTCGTCTCGCCCTGGCCATCTCCCTCGGCGCGGGGCTGCTCCAGTACGCCGCCCAGGACCTGCGCCCCTTCTCCCTCCTGCCCGGCGCCGTGGGCGTGGCCCTGCTGGTCCCTGCCGTGCTCGGGCTGTTGCCGAAGGGGACGTACCGGGCCGCCCGCGGACTGCCGTCGGTCGTGCTGCTGCGCGGTGTCGCCGCGGGGTCCTTCATCGCCGCGGAGTCCTTCGTGCCGCTGATGCTGGTGACCCAGCGCGGGCTCAGTCCGACGCTGGCCGGGTTCTCGCTCGCCGCGGGCGGTGGGACGTGGGCGCTGGGCTCGTGGGTGCAGTCGCGGTCGCGGTTCGAGTCGTACCGGGAGCGGTTGACGACCGTCGGGATGCTGCTGGTGGCGGCGGCCATCGCCACGGCGCCGAGCGTGCTGATCGACTCCGTGCCCGTGTGGACCCTGGCCGTCGCCTGGGCCTTCGGCTGCCTCGGCATGGGGCTGGTCATCTCCTCCACGAGCGTGCTCCTGCTCCAGCTCTCCGCCCCGGCGGAAGCCGGCTCCAACTCCGCCGCCCTGCAGATCTCCGACGGCCTCTCCAACGTCGTCCTCCTGTCCGCCGGGGGAGCCGCCTTCGCCGCCCTCGGCGGAGGCACGGTGAGCCACACGGCCGCGCACACCTCCGGCTCACATCCGGCCGCCTTCGCCGCGGTGTTCCTGCCGATGGCGGGGGTGGCGTTGGTGGGGGCCTGGGTGACGACGCGGCTGCGGGAGCGGTGAGTACCGGCTCCCGAGTGGTGAGTACGGGGTCGGACGTGGGGTGTTCAGTACTGGGCGGGTCGTAGGGCGTTCGCCGGTTCCCGGCCGTCTCCCCGAGGACATCGCGTTCGGCGGGCGAGGCGACGGGCCCGCCCCCGAGGTGCGGGAGGCCGGGCTGTTCGTTTCCGCCGTGCACCGCCCGCGTGCCCGGATGTTCGGTACGGCCGCCTACGAGGATCTGCACGAGCAGGCCGCCGCGCTGCTGCACGCCCTCGCGACGAACCATCCCCTCGTCGACGGGAACAAGCGCACGGCCTGGCTGGCCGCCGCGACGTTCCTCGGTGTCAACGGAGTCGACCTCACGGGCTGCGACCAGGACACCGCGTACGCCCTGGTCATCGATGTGGCCTCCGGGGACGAGAGCGACATCTCCGTGATCGCGGGGCGGTTGAGGGGGCTGTGACGTGGATCCCACCCGTGGGTGGTCCGGGCTTGTCCGCGCGTTGACGGGGCCGGGCCGCCGGTAGGGTGGCCCGGTTGTCATACGTAGCCGAGCCGTTTGGCTCGCTCGGACGAGCCGCCCGACCCCCTTACGGAGACCGTGACTACCACCGCCGGCACCAGTTCTGCCTCGCACCACCTGTCCCCGGCGTTCCCCGGCCGCGCCCCCTGGGGTACCGCCAGCAAGCTGCGCGCCTGGCAGGAGGGCGCGATGGAGAAGTACATCCAGGAGCAGCCGCGGGACTTCCTGGCGGTCGCCACCCCCGGCGCCGGCAAGACGACCTTCGCGCTGACGCTGGCGTCCTGGATGCTGCACCACCATGTCGTCCAGCAGGTCACCGTCGTCGCGCCCACCGAGCACCTGAAGAAGCAGTGGGCGGAGGCGGCCGCGCGGATCGGCATCAAGCTGGATCCCGAGTACAGCGCGGGTCCGCTCGGCAAGGACTACCACGGGATCGCCGTGACGTACGCCGGTGTCGGTGTGCGGCCGATGCTGCACCGGAACCGGGTCGAGCAGCGCAAGACCCTCGTCATCCTCGACGAGATCCACCACGCCGGTGACAGCAAGTCGTGGGGCGAGGCCTGCCTCGAGGCCTTCGAGCCCGCCACCCGCCGGCTCGCCCTGACCGGTACGCCCTTCCGGTCCGACACCAACCCCATCCCCTTCGTGACGTACGAGGAGGGGAACGACGGGATCAGGCGGTCCGCCGCCGACTACACCTACGGCTACGGCAACGCGCTCGCCGACAACGTCGTGCGGCCCGTCATCTTCCTCTCCTACAGCGGCAACATGCGCTGGCGCACCAAGGCCGGCGACGAGATCGCGGCGCGGCTGGGCGAGCCGATGACCAAGGACGCCATCAGCCAGGCCTGGCGTACGGCCCTCGATCCGCGCGGCGAGTGGATGCCCTCCGTGCTGCGCGCCGCCGACCAGCGGCTGACCGAGGTGCGCAAGGCCATCCCGGACGCCGGTGCGCTCGTCATCGCCGCGGACCAGGACTCCGCCCGCGCCTACGCCAAGCTGATCCGCGAGATCACCGGCAGCAAGGCCACCGTCGTACTCTCCGACGACACCGGCGCCTCGAAGAACATCGACGACTTCAGTGCGAGCACCGACCGGTGGATGGTCGCGGTGCGGATGGTGTCCGAGGGTGTGGACGTGCCGCGGCTCGCGGTGGGCGTGTACGCCACCACCATCTCGACGCCTCTCTTCTTCGCACAGGCCGTGGGCCGTTTCGTGCGGTCCCGGCGGCGCGGCGAGACGGCCTCCGTGTTCCTGCCGACCGTGCCCGACCTGCTCTCCTTCGCCAACGAGATGGAGCGCGAGCGTGACCACGTCCTCGACAAGCCCAAGAAGCAGGGGGAAGAGGACCCCTACGCCGAGTCCGAGAAGGAGATGGACGAGGCGAACAGGGAGCAGGACGAGGACACCGGCGAGCAGGAGCAGTTCTCCTTCGAGGCGCTGGAGTCCGAGGCCGTCTTCGACCGGGTCATGTACAACGGCGCCGAGTTCGGCATGCAGGCCCACCCGGGAAGCGAGGAGGAGCAGGACTACCTCGGGATCCCGGGGCTGCTCGAGCCCGACCAGGTCCAGCTGCTGCTCCAGAAGCGGCAGGCCCGGCAGATCGCGCACAGCCGCAAGAAGCCGGACGAGGAGGCCGACCTGCTCGAAATGCCCGCCGAGCGGCGGCCGGTGGTCTCCCACAAGGAGATGATGGAGCTGCGGCGGCAGCTCAACGGGCTGGTCGGCGCGTACGTCCATCAGAGCGGCAAGCCGCACGGGGTGATCCACACCGAGCTGCGGCGTGTGTGCGGGGGGCCTCCGGCGGCGGAGGCGACGGCGGGGCAGCTTCGGCAGCGGATCGCCAAGGTGCAGGAGTGGGCGACCCGGATGAAGTGACGCCCCTCGCCGGCTTTGCCACGCCAGATTCCGGATGTGTGGGTGTCGTGTGTGATCCGTGGGGCGCAGCGAGGCTCCCCGCGCGCGTATGAGGGCAAACGCAGCCAGTTGCACCCGGCCCGTGCCCGGATTCTGGACGGAGCCTTCCGCTCAGCGAACCGCCTTCGCTACTGTCCGGCTACGCACGCCCCGTGGCAGCGCCGCCGCGGAGCGCAGCCGTGAAGCGACGCGGTCCGGACTGGCCGGGCCGCCGGCCGATCGGCGGCCTCTGAAGCGCGTTGCCGACGGGACTCGGTGACGCACCAGCCGCCAGAGGGCCGCCGACCTCACCACTAAGGAGTGGGCGTCGTGACCGCGGAGACCTCCCAGACGCTCGACCGGGGACTGCGTGTCCTCAAGCTGCTCGCCGACACGGATCACGGGCTGACCGTGACCGAGCTCTCCCTCCGGCTGGGCGTGAACCGGACCGTGGTGTACCGGTTGCTCGCCACGCTGGAACAGCACGCGCTCATACGCCGTGACCTGGGCGGACGTGCCCGCGTCGGGCTCGGCGTGCTCGGTCTGGGGCGGCAGGTCCATCCACTGGTCCGGGAGGCCGCGATGCCGGCGCTGCGGTCGCTGGCCGAGGACATCGGCGCTACGGCGCACCTGACCCTGGTCGACGGGGCGGACGCGCTCGCCGTGGCGGTGGTGGAGCCGACCTGGACCGATTATCACGTCGCCTACCGTGCCGGGTTCCGGCATCCCCTGGACCGGGGCGCCGCAGGCAAGGCGATCCTCGCGGCCCGGCAGCATCCGATGGCGGACCCGGGCTACATCCTCACGCACGGGGAGCTGGAGGCGGGCGCGTGCGGGGCGGCGGCGCCGCTGCTGGGCGTGACGGGCGTCGAGGGCAGTGTGGGTGTGGTGATGCTGGCGGACGTGGTGCCGGAGCGGGTGGGGGAGCGGGTCGTCGAGGCGGCGCGGGAGGTCGCGGAGGCGCTGCGCTGACCTCTGCCCTGTCCCCGGGCTGGGTCCGGACGACCTGATCCGGGCCGGATCCCACCCCCGAGTTAGATTGATCCCGTGTTCTCTCGTCTCACGCGCCCCCGGGCCATCGCCGTCTGTGCCCTGCCCGTCGCCGCCCTGTTCGCCACGGCGGTGTTCGCGCCGCTGCCGTTCTCGGTGGCGCAGCCGGGGATGACGGCGAACGTGCTCGGGGACAACAAGGGCGCCGAGGTGATCACCATCTCGGGCGCACCGGCCCGGGACACCCGCGGGCAACTGCGTATGACGACCATCGAGGCGACCTCCCCGGACACCCGCGTCTCGCTCCCCGACGTCATCGACAGCTGGTTCCGCACCGACCAGGCGGTCATGCCGCGTGACGCCGTCTATCCGGACGGGGACAGCGTCAAGGAGATCGAGCGGCACAACGAGGAGCAGATGAAGGAGTCCCAGGACGCGGCGACGCAGGCCGCGCTGGGCTACCTCGGCCTGAACGCCAAGGACGTCGAGGTGAGCCTGAAGCTCGCCGACGTGGGCGGGCCCAGTGCGGGGCTGCTGTTCTCCCTGGGGATCATCGACAAGCTCGACGGCGACGGCAGCGGCGGGGATCTCACGGGCGGCCGTGTCATCGCCGGTACGGGCACGATCGCCGCGGACGGCACGATCGGTGCGGTGGGGGGTGTCGCCCTCAAGACGCAGGCCGCGCGGCGTGACGGCGCGAGCGTGTTCCTGGTCCCGAAGGCGGAGTGCGGGGATGCGCGCGCCGAGCTGCCGAAGGGCCTTCGGCTGATTCCGGTGACCACGCTGAAGAGCACGGTGAGTTCCCTGGTGGCCCTGGAGACGGGGAAGGGTTCGGTGCCGAGCTGCTAGGCAGCGACCGTCCCCGGGCGGGTGGCGAGCCGTAATCCGACCTCTACGAGGGTCCAGCCGAGGCGGGCGCGGAGGTTGTGAGTGTGTCTGGCCCTGACGGGGCCCGGGGCTCCGGCCTCGGCTCGGAGTTCGGCGGCGCGGGCGTGGTGCAGGGCGAGGTGGATGTCGGGGTGCATCTCAGTCCGTCCTGATCGGGAACGCGTGGGTGTGGAAGCGGACCTGCTCGGCGCCAGGAGCGTCCTCGGCGGTCGCGCGGTCGCGGTAGGACTCGATCAGCGTGTGCATCTTCCCGACGAGCTCCCGCGTCAGCTCGGGCGTCAGTCGCAGCGTGGCGCTGCTCATGTCCCAGACGTCGTCGCTCCACTCCGCGGGCCATGAGTCACGGTTGCCCAGCCAGGTCGACAGCTCCCGGGTCTGCGTGGTGGCGACCTCGTGGAGGTACAGGTCCGCCGCCCCGCGTACGGCCGGGTCCGAGTCGTTGAGCAGGGCGTCGTCGAAGCGCAGGCCGTGGTGGACCGCCTGCCACCATCGCTCGCGTCCCTTGCCCCGCTCGGGGGCGTCCTCGACGAAGCCGTACTCCGCGAGTTGGCGCAGGTGGTAGCTGGTGGCTCCGCTGGACTCGCCCAGCTTGTCGGCCAGTTGGGAGGCGGTGGCGGGTCCGCCGAAACGGAGGGCGTCCAGCAACTGCATGCGCAGGGGGTGTGCGAGGCCGCGTAGGGAGCGGGCGTCGAGTTGCCGCACCTGAGGGTTCTGGGGTTCGGGCATGATGCAAAGCTATCCTTGCAAAGGAATCCTTGCAAGGGTTTCTTTGCAACTCTCTCTGATCACCCCTCCCTGACGAACCCCTCCTCCACCATCCAATCCAGCGCCACCTGATGCGGATCCTCCCCATCCACATCCACCTTCGCGTTCAGCTTCCGCGCCACCGCGTTGTCCAGCTTCGCCGTGACCGGATCAAGCACCTCCGCGATCACCGGCCACTCCTTCAACGTCTTCGTGTTGATCATCGGGGCGGCGTTGTAGTTGGGGAAGAACTTCTTGTCGTCGTCCATCACGGCGAGGTTCATCGAGTTGATGCGCCCGTCGGTGGTGTACACCTCGCCGTAGATGCAACTCCCCTTCGCCGCCTGGGTGTAGATGATCCCGGTGTCCATCTGCGTGATGTCCCGGGCCGGTACGTCCATGCCGTACGCCCTCTGCATGCCCGGCAGCCCGTCCGCCCGGTTGGCGAACTCGACCTCCACGCACAGCGACGCCGCACCGGGGTCGGACTTCGCCAGCTTCGCCACGTCCGACAGGGTCTTCGTGCCGTACTTCTTCGCGTTCTCCTGGTTCATCGCCAGCGCGTAGGTGTTGTTGAGTTCCGCCGGCTGCAGCCAGGTCACCCCGTTGCGGGCGTCGTCCTCGCGCACCGCCTCCCACTGCTCGCGCGGGTCGGGGATGGGCTTGCTGTTGCCCAGGTACGTGATCCAGGCCGTGCCCGTGTACTCGTACCCGGCGTCCGCGTCGCCCTTGCGGACGGCCTCGCGGCTGCCGATGGAGCCCTGGATGCCGGTGCGGTCGATCACCTCCGCCCCGGCCGCCTCGAACGCGATGCCCATGATCGAGCCGAGGATCAGCTGCTCGGTGAACGACTTCGACGTCACCGTCAGCTGCGCCCCCTTCAGCGGCTCACCCCGGCCGATCGAGCCCGGCTTCACGTCATCGGTCATGGGAGACCCGCTGGTCAGCCCACAGCCGGACACCGTCATCACCAGCACCACCGCCCCCACCCACGTCCTCACGACTGCAACCCCCGCGGCCGCAGCAACAACTCCGCGATCGACGCCAGCCAGTCCACCAGCAGTGCCAGCGCGACCGTGAGGATCGAGCCCAGCACCAGCACCGGCATCCGCTGGTTGGTGATCCCGGTCGTGATCAGTACGCCCAGGCCGCCGCCCCCGCCGAAGACCGCCAGGGTCGCCGTACCGACGTTCAGGACCAGGGCCGTACGGACACCCGCGAGGATCAGCGGGACGGCCAGTGGCAGTTCGACCCGGCGCAGCACGCCCAGCGGGGACATGCCGATGCCGCGCGCCGCCTCCAGCAGGGTCGGGTCGTTCGCCTTCAGGCCGGTGATCGTGTTCGACAGCACCGGCAGAATGGCGTAGATGATCATGCCGATCAGGGCGGCCCTGCGGCCGATGCCCAGCCAGATGACGAGGAGCGCCAGCAGGCCGATCGCCGGGGTCGCCTGGCCCATGTTGGCGAACGCCATCGCCACCGGGGTGGCCCTGCTGAACGCCCCGCGGGTCAGCAGGATGCCCAGCGGGATCGCGATGATCAGCACGAAGAACGTGGAGATCGCGGTGAGCTGGATGTGCTGCCACAGGGCCTTGGAGACCTGGCCGCCCGACAGGGCGTTCCGGGAGAGCGCGTCCAGGTCGGCCTGGAGGAACCAGAGCCAGGTGGCGAGCAGCACGGCCACCAGGGCGGTGGGCAGGACGGTCAGCTTCTGCCAGCTGATGCGCGGGGGCCGGGGGGCCGGTGGTGTCCGGGGTGCCTCGGCCTTCTCCTCGGCCTCCGGCCCGGACGGAACGTCTTTCACCTCGGGCGCGGTCACCCCGTCCGCTCCCCGCCGAAGCCGCCCACGCCCGCGACGCCGCCGCCCTCCTGCTCGGCGTGCGTCTGCGAGGCCCGCAGCGACTCCAGCTCGTGCTGGTGCTCCAGCGCGTCGAGCCGGTCGGCCTCCAGCAGGTCGTGCACGGAGTTGATGAGGGTCTCCATGTCGACGACGCCCGTGTACTCGCCGCGCCGCCCGGTCACCGCCACCCGCCCCGCGTTGTCGGTGAGCACCGCCTCCAGCGCGTCCCGCAGGGTCGCGTCCCGGGTGACCGTGTCGTGCACCAGCGTCCCGGCCCGGGCCAGCGAGCCCCGCGCCCGCATCAGGTCGCCGCGCCTCAGCCACTTGTAGGGCCGGCCGCGCCGGTCGAGCAGCAGGACCTCGTTGGTGCCCCCGGCCCGCAGCCGGTTGAAGATCTGCTGCAACGGGTCGTCGATCGTGACGGTCGGATAGTCGGTGACCTCCACGTCCCGTACGCGGGTCAGGTTCAGCCGCTTCAGCGCCGCCCCGGCGCCCACGAACCCCGACACGAAGTCGTCCGCCGGGTTGGTGAGGATGGCCTCCGGAGTGTCGAACTGGGCGATGTGGGAGCGTTCGCGCAGGACGGCGATCCGGTCGCCGATCTTGATCGCCTCGTCGAAGTCGTGGGTGACGAAGACGATCGTCTTGTGCAGCTCGTGCTGCAGCCGGATCAGCTCGTCCTGGAGATGGTCACGGGTGATCGGGTCCACCGCCCCGAACGGCTCGTCCATCAGCAGCACCGGGGGATCGGCGGCGAGGGCCCGGGCCACGCCCACGCGCTGCTGCTGACCGCCGGAGAGCTGGCGCGGGTAGCGGCCGTGGAACTCGCCGGGGTCGAGGCCGACGAGGTCGAGGAGCTCCTCGGTGCGCTCCTTGATCCGTGCCTTCGGCCAGCCGATCATCTTCGGCACGACGGCGATGTTCTGCGCGACCGTCATGTGCGGGAAGAGGCCGGCCGACTGGATCGCGTAGCCGACCTTGCGGCGCAGCTTGACCGGGTCCATGTCGGTGACGTCCTCACCGCCGATGCGGATCCGGCCGCCGGTCGGCTCGATCAACCTGTTGATCATCTTGAGCGTGGTCGACTTACCGCAGCCCGAGGGGCCGACGAAGACGACGACCTCGCCCGCCTTGATCTCCATGCTCACGTTGTCCACGGCCGGCTGCGCACTGCCGTTGAACCGCTTGGTCAGGCTCTCCAGCTCGATGGAGGCCCCGTGGTCGCCGGACTCAGGCACGGATCCCCCTGGGAATGGTCAGCCGTCCGATCAGGACGTACGCGGCGTCGAACAGCAGCGCCAGGACGATGATGCCGAGCGTGCCCGCGAGGACCTGGTTGAGGGCGTTCGCGCTGCCCAGCGAGGCGAGGCCGCGGAAGATGACGTTGCCGAGGCCGGGGCCGGAGGCGTACGCCGCGATGGCCGCGATGCCCATCAGCATTTGGGTGGAGACCCGGATCCCGGTCAGGATCGGCGGCCAGGCCAGCGGCAGCTCGATCCGCAGCAGCCGGGCCGACCGGGACATCCCGATGCCCGTGGCCGCGTCCACCAGCGACGGATCGACCCCGCGCAGGCCGACGATCGCGTTGCGGACGACCGGCAGCAGCCCGTACAGCGTCAGGGCGATCACCGTGGGCGGCACACCGAGACCCACGATCGGGATGAGCAGACCGATCAGGGCCAGCGCCGGGACGGTCAGGATGGTGGCGGTGGTCGTGGTCGCGAGGTTCCCGGCCCACTCGCTGCTGTAGGAGACGACGGCGATCAGCACGCCGATCAGGGTCGCCACGACCATGCACTGGAAGACGACGCTCGCGTGCTGGTAGGCGTCCGTGAGCAGCTGCTCTTTCCGGTTGCCCAGATACTCCAAGAAGTTCACACGCGCTCACCCCACGACTCAGGTCTCCTCCGCTGCCTGCTCCACCAGCGGGATGATCCGCAGCGGAACGGGGTTCTCCATGACGATCGCCGTGGAGGCCCGGACGATGCCATCAAAACCGACGACCCGGTCGATCACACGCTGAAGATCGGCGTTGGAGCGGGCCACGAGGCGGCACATCATGTCCCCGCTGCCGGTGGTGGTGTGCAGCTCCAGCACCTCCGGCACGGTCGCCAAGTGCGCCCGTACATCGGCTCCTTGGCCCTGCCGGATCTGGAGCGTCGCGAACGCCGTGACCGGGTAGCCGAGCGCGGCCGGATCCACCTCCGGACCGAAGCCGCGGATGACTCCGTTCGACTGAAGCCGGTCCAGCCGGGCCTGCGCCGTGCCCCGGGCCACGCCCAGCCGCCGGGACATCTCCAGCACTCCGATCCGCGGCTCCCGGGCCAGCAGCAGGATGATCCGGCCGTCCAGATGATCGATCGCCACAGCAGCCTCCCGAGGTGGTCATCCTGTACAGAAAGGCCGATGGCACGGCCGTACTGCTGAACAGATTGCCCAGCGGAAACGCAAACTATTGCGCACCTTGCCGAGCGGGGAGACCCTGCGGCTATGACGCAGACCACACACCACACTCCCGACACCGCCCGGCAGGCCGACCCCTTCCCGGTCAAGGGAATGGACGCGGTCGTCTTCGCCGTGGGCAACGCCAAGCAGGCGGCGCACTACTACTCCACCGCCTTCGGCATGAAGCTGGTCGCCTACTCCGGACCGGAGAACGGCAACCGCGAGACCGCTGCGTACGTCCTGGAGAACGGCTCCGCCCGCTTCGTCCTCACCTCGGTCATCAAGCCCGCGAGCGACTGGGGCCGCTTCCTCGCCCGGCACGTGGCCGAACACGGCGACGGCGTCGTCGACCTCGCCATCGAGGTGCCGGACGCGCGCGCCGCCTATGCCTACGCGCTCGAGCACGGCGCCCGCTCGGTCACCGAGCCGTACGAGCGCAAGGACGAGCACGGCACGGTCGTCCTCGCCGCCATCGCCACCTACGGCGAGACCCGCCACACCCTCGTCGAGCGCTCCGGCTACGACGGCCCCTACCTGCCCGGCTATGTGGCGGTCGAGCCGATGGTCGAGCCGCCCGCGCAGCGCACGTTCCAGGCGATCGACCATTGCGTCGGCAACGTCGAGCTCGGCCGGATGAACGAGTGGGTCGGCTTCTACAACAAGGTGATGGGCTTCACGAACATGAAGGAGTTCGTGGGCGACGACATCGCCACCGAGTACAGCGCGCTGATGTCGAAGGTCGTCGCCGACGGCACGCTCAAGGTCAAGTTCCCGATCAACGAGCCGGCCATCGCCAAGAAGAAGTCCCAGATCGACGAGTACCTGGAGTTCTACGGCGGCGCGGGCGTGCAGCACATCGCGCTCAACACCAACGACATCGTGCAGACGGTCCGCACCATGCGCGCGGCCGGCGTCGAGTTCCTGAACACGCCCGACTCCTACTACGACACGCTGGGGGAGTGGGTCGGCGAGACCCGCGTCCCGATCGACACCCTGCGCGAGCTGAAGATCCTCGCCGACCGCGACGAGGACGGCTACCTGCTGCAGATCTTCACCAAGCCGGTCCAGGACCGCCCGACGGTCTTCTTCGAGATCATCGAGCGCCACGGCTCGATGGGCTTCGGCAAGGGCAACTTCAAGGCCCTGTTCGAGGCGATCGAGCGGGAGCAGGCCCGCCGCGGCAACCTGTAGCCCGATCGCCGGCCCGGGCCGTGCGGGTGTCACGGGGCACCCGCAC
>NZ_JBHUQX010000062.1:0-29355 GCF_042674225.1 Streptomyces sp. NPDC056948 | reverse complement strand
GGGTCATGGTGGCTTGACGCCGCGCCATGACCCACCGGCCGTGTGTCGAGGCCGGACGACCCGGCTCGCAGGGCGAGCTGCCCGGCGGCGGTTCCGGTCAGACCTTCTCCCTCGTCCACACCCGGCGCACCCGGCTGTCGGCGCCGGCACGGACCGTGCGGGCGTCACGGCCGACGTGCGCGTTCATCGCCGACCGCAGCCGGTGGCGGAAGGTGAACCCCGGGGCCGGTCCTGCCTTGGCGGACCGCTCCCGTACGTCGGCCTTCTTGCACAGTACGTCCCACACCCGGTCCGGGCACTCGCCGCGCCGCCAGAGGAAGTCGCAGTACGGGATGTGCGCGATCTGCAGGTTCAGCCAGCCGTCCTTCTTCAGTACGCCCTCCCATTCGGACAGGCGGAGCTTCAAGTAGCCGTGCGGCCGGCCGGACTTGTCGACGCTGGTGATGCCGAGCACGCGGACGAAGCCCGGGGTGTGTTCCAGCACGACCACCGGACGCTCCTTGTAGGTGTTGTCGTCGTGGGTGAGCTCGGCCGTCCACACGTCGCCGACGGCGGGTGGCCAGGACGTCACTCCGGGGGGCGCGGGACGGGCCGGCGGCCCGGTCCTCAGCCAGCGCACCAGGCGGACGGCCGCGGCCACCACGCAGCCGGCGGACAGCCCCACCAGCGACCACCACAGGGCGGCGAGCAGCAGCGTCCCGGTGGAGGCGTCGTCCGGGTCGGGGACGAGGGTGCCGCCGGTGTGGTGGATCCAGTACCCGGTCACGAGGGCCAGAAGCGCCTTCCACAGTGCCGTCCGCAGCAGGACCAGCGGGAAGTAGCCGTGATCCACGATCCGCGTCAGACCCAGTACGGCGGCGGTCGTTGCGTAGATCACGGTCATCCCGGCCGTGGGCTGCTTGTTGACCCCCGCGTCCAGCGGTGCCATGACACCCGCCACGACGCAGCAGAGGCCCACCGCGCGTGCCGCGACCAGCACGCGGCTCCCCTTGAGCCGCGCGGGCGCCACCATCCGGACCATCGGCCGGGCGACCAGTACGCACAGCACGAGCAACGCGACGCATATCCAGGTGTTCCTGGTACCGGTGAAGCCGACGCGGAGCACCGGAAACATCAGCACCCACATCACCCAGGAGCCGAGCCCCACCGCCAACGGAGCCCCTGCCGAGTATTCGGGTGTCCCCCGCTTCGACCTCAGCCGTGGCTGCTGCGGCCCTCCCATCAACGGCGTGCTCAGACACACCAGAAGTACGGCCCCCGCCAGAATCGCCTGCACGGTCCCCCCGCTCTCGTCGCTGGGAGCAGCGTGGCCCCGCGACCGGCGTGCCCGGCGTCGTTTCGCTCTTCAGGACCGGCGCGCCGGGCAGTCTGGTAAGGCGCCCAGGCCGGACTCACTCGCTTCCTGGCATTCCTGTGCTGCTCGCGTCATCACGTCGCCGTCGACGCCGATCCTGGCCGCGTCGATCCTTGCGCGGCGGTCAGCCGTGTCGCGAGCTCCGTGAGCCGCTCTGCAAGGGCCCCTGGTGCGGATCTCGTCATGACGGTGAGCTCGATGGTCGCCGCTCCGTGACGCAGCGGTCTGAACCTGACGGTCGGGTGCGCCCCGGACGCCGCGGCGGGTACGACGGTGACGCCGAGACCGCACTCGACCATGGCGATCTGCGAGGTCACCGACCGCGCCCAGTGCGTGGGGACGGGGCTGAAACCGGCGGTACGGCACATGGCGGCCATGGCGTCGTGGTAGTCGGGTGAGATGTGACGGTTCAGCCACACCCAGGTGTCACCTGCGAGGTCCGCCAGATCCAGTGGGTCGTCGGCGGCGGCTGCGGGGTGGCCGGCCGGGAGGGCCGCGACGAAGCGGTCGACGAACAGTGAGGTCGCTGTGGTGCCGCGTACCGGGGCGGTCTGGCGCACGATGGCCCAGTCGAGTGTGCGGTCGAGGAGTCCTGCCGCGGCTTCGTGCGTGTCGATCTCCTGGGTGCGGATCTCGATGTCCGGCGCATCCTCGTGGAACTGGTCGAGTACCAGTGGCAGCGGCCAGGAGAAGGCCGAGGCGACCGCGCCCAGGCTCAGCCGCCCGCCATGCCCGGTGGCCGCGTGCCGGGCGGCGATCTCGGCGTCCTCGGCCTGGCGGATCAGCGTTCGGCAGTGCTCCAGGAACACGGCCCCGGCCTCGCTGAGGGCGACCGACCGCTGGGTGCGGTGCAACAGCTCGAAACCCAGCTTCCGTTCGAGCTGTTTGATCGCCTGGGACAGCGGCGGCTGGGACATCTGCAGCCGTTCCGCCGCCCGGCCGAAGTGGAGTTCCTCGGCCACCGCGACGAAGTACCGCGCCTGGCGGATCTCGACCATGATTCGCGGATCCTCTCACTGAGATAGGGAATCAGACCTTCCGAATATATCCGGACGCTGTTGAAGTGGAGGCATGAGCAACTCATCCCTCCTCGATCGCTACGCGGCGCTCGACTCCGCCGCGGTCAGCGACGCACTCGACCAGCTCGGACTTCCCGCCGGCGTCGGCGGCATCCGTCCGGTGTGGGGCCCCATGGCCGTCGTCGGGTTCGCCGTCACCGTCGGCCTGGAACCGCGTTCCGGCCGTCCGGCCGGAGCCCACATCGCCACGACAGCCATCGAGACCGCGGACGAGCAGAGCGTGATCGTCGTCGACAACCAGGGCCGCACCGACGTGTCCTGCTGGGGCGGCATCCTGAGCCTGGGCGCGGCCCGGCGCGGGGTTCGTGGGGTCGTCGCGGACGGTGTCTGCCGCGATGTGGCGGAGGCCCGCGAGCTGGGCTTCCCGGTGTTCTCGCGCGGTGCGATCCCCGCGACGGCGCGGGGCAGGCTGCGCCAGCGTGCCACCGGCGAGCCGGTCGAGATCGCCGGGCTCACGGTCGAGCAGGGCGATGTGGTGGTCGCCGACGAGACCGGTCTCGCCGTCGTACCGCGAGAGCGGGCCGAGGAGGTGGCCGAGATCGCCACCGCGATCGTGGTGCGGGAGCGCGCGATCGCGGACGAGGTCCGCGCGGGGGCCCGCATCTCCCGCGCCATGCACGACGACCGCCTCGCCGGAGAGCGGGAGACCGCCCGATGACCACCCCTTCCTCCCCGGCGCCCCTCGCCACCCAGCTTTCCACCGCGTCCGTCTCCGACGCCCTCGACTCGCTCGGCCTGCCCGGCTCCCTCCACGGCATCGGCGCCCTGCACCAGGGCCGGCGAACCGCGGGGCCGGTCTTCACCGTGACCTACGAACCCGTCGACGAGACCGGCGGCACCGTCGGTGACTTCCTCGACGACGTCCCCACCGGCTCCGTGATCCTGATCGACAACGCCGGCCGTACGGACTGCACGGTGTGGGGCGGCATCATGAGCGAGACCGCCCACGAGCGGGGCATCGCGGGCACGGTCGTCAACGGCACCTGCCGCGATGTCGCCGTGGCGACCGACGTCGGTTACCCGATCTGGTCGGTCTCCCGGTTCATGCGGACGGGCAAGGACCGGGTCCGCGTGGCCGCAGTGCAGACGGCCGTGACGATCGATCAGGTCCTCATCCACCCCGGCGACATCCTGGTTGCCGATGACGACGGCGCCGTGGCCGTCCCGGCCGCCCGCTGGGACGAGGTCGCCGAGCTCGCCCGGCACATCGACCGGGTCGAAGAGGCCATCGTCCGGGCCGTCCGCGACGGGGCGACGCTCGCCGAAGCGCGCACCCGGCACGGCTACCACTCCCTGCAGACCCGGAAGGACCCGTCGTGAACGGCAGCGTCACGGACGACCCCGCCCGCGGGCACTCCAGCGCGACGCTGCTGGAGGCGTCCGAACTCGGTATCGCCCTCACCCCGGAGCTGCGGTCGCTCTGGGCCGGCGCCCGGCTGTGCGGCCCGGCGTTCACCGTCCAGGGAGCCGGAGGCGACAACCTCGCCCTGCACCACGCCGTCCGCCGGGCCCCGCACGGATCCGTAATGGTGGCCGACCTCGGCGGGGCCCGCTTCGGCCACTGGGGCGAGGTCCTCACGGTGGCCGCCCTGCACCGGGGGATCGCCGGCCTGCTCATCGACGGCGGTGCCCGGGACGCCGCGGAGATCGAGGCCCTCGGCTTCCCGGTGTTCTCGCGCAACAACGCCATCCTCGGCACCCGCAAGGACTTCCGCGGCGTGTTCGGGCACCCCGTCATGGTCGGCGGCATCACGGTCGACACCGGCGACCTCGTCGTCGGCGATGTGGACGGCGTCGTTGCCCTTCCCTCGGCCGAGGCCGGGCGGATCCTCGACCGCGCCGATGCCCGGGTGGCGCACGAGACGGAGCTGATGGCGCGGCTGCGGGAAGGCCGCAGCACGCTCGAACTGTACGACTTCGAAGCAGCCGGGCGGCGACGCGGATGACCGACAACCCGATCTTCGCCGTGGCCGCGAGGGCCGAAGCCCTCCGGGCCCGAGGCGCGGACGTCATCACGCTCGCCGCCGGGGAGCCCCAGGCGGCCACCGGTGCCGTGGTCGTGGAGGCCGCCGTGGCCGCGGTCCGCGACCCCGTTGCCCACCATTACTGACCGGCACAGGGAGATCCCGACCTCCGCGCGCTCGTCGCCGCGAGCGTCACCCATGACACCCAACCGGCCTGGACCGCGGACGACGTCCAGATCGCCCTCGGCGCGAAGCACGCCCTCTTCCTCGCTCTCCAGGCTCTCGTCGGCGTCGGCGACGAGGTCCTGGTCGCGGCGCCCGGCTGGCCCGGGCACGCGGAGGTCGTCGCCGCGGCCGGCGGCATCGCCGTGCCGGTCACCGCCGACAGCGAGTTCCGCGTCGCGGCCGAAGCACTCGAGCGCTGCCGCACGCCCCGCACACGAGCACTGATCCTCTCCAGCCCGGGCAACCCCACCGGCGCCGTCCACCCCGAGTCCCGGCTGCGGCAGATCGCGGACTGGGCCCAGCGGCACGGCATCTGGGTCGTCAGCGACGACATCTACCGGGCGTTCGACTACACCGGGACCTACCGGTCGCTCCTGCGCGTGGCGCCGCGGTTGCGCAGCCGTACCGTCATCGTCGGCGGAGTGTCCAAGCAACACGCCATGACGGGCTGGCGCGTCGGCTGGCTCGCGGCACCCCCGGAGATCATCGCCTCCGCGCGCCTCCACGTCTCCCGCACCATCACCCACGTCCCGACGGTCAACCAGCGGGCCGCGCTCGCCGCCCTGAACGACCACGGCACACCCGCCGAGGCCGCCCACCACTACCGGCGCCGGCGCACGATGCTGGTCGAGGCGCTCAACCGGATCGACGGCATCGACTGCCCGCTGCCCGACGGCGGCATGTTCGCCTTCCCCGACGTCAGCGGGCTCCTCCACGACCGCGGCTGGAGCGGCGCCGACCTCGCCGCGTGGCTCCTCGACACCGCCCACGTCGCGGTCGTACCCGGCGAGGCGTTCAACGCCCCGGGCCGGATCCGCGTGTGCTTCGCCGTTGACGACGAAACGCTGATCACCGCGATCGACCGTCTGAAAGCCGCGCTGGGACCCGTACCCGAGGCCGGCACACAGCAACCGGAGGAGGCACATTGAGCCCCGTCAGCAAACTCGAACCCTTCACGCTCCCCCTCACCGTCGACGGGACCCGTATCGAAGTGGCGGGCCTGTGCCGCGACGGCGCCGGCACACCCCTGGTGTTCCTCCACGGCTTCGGCTCGACCAAGGAGGACTACGCGGACGTCATCCAGCAGGAACAACTCGCCGACCGCCCCGTCCTCGCCTACGACGCACCCGGCTGCGGCGACACCACCTGCTCGGACCTCGGCGCCGTGTCCGTCCCGTTCCTGGTCTCGGTCGCCGAGCACGTCCTGCGGGACCGGCAGATCGACCGGTTCCATCTCGTCGGACACTCGATGGGCGGCCTGACCGCACTCCTGCTCGCGGACAGCGACCCCGGCAGGATCGCGAGCCTCGTCAGCATCGAGGGCAACGTCGCACCCGAGGACTGCTTCCTCAGCCGACAGATCGTCACCCACGCCGACGACGACCCCGACGCGTTCCTGACCCGGTTCGCCGAACGCGTCGCCGGTTCACGCTTCTACGCCGGCGGCCTGTACGCGGCGAGCCTTCCGTACAAGGTCAGGGCCGGAGCGGTCAGAGCGATCTTCGAGTCCATGGTCGACCTCTCCGACCACGGCAAACTGCTCGACCGCTTCCTCGGCCTCCCCATGCCGAGGATGTTCATGTACGGAGAGCAGAACGACGCGCTGTCGTACCTCCCGAAGCTGGCCGAAGGCGGTGTGGAGCTCGCCGAGATCAGCCACAGCGCCCACTTCCCGATGTACTCCAACCCGCCGCAGATGTGGGCCCGCATCACCGGCCTCGTCGCACGCGCGGAGGCCGGTCCCTGACCGTTGGCGACAGACGCGCGATCTCCTGGGTGACCCGCAGGAAGCGCTCGGCTTCCTCAGCCCCGTCAGTTGGTCAAGCGAGGGGGACTGGACGCTGGAGGATCGTTGTCCCTGTGCAGTACGTGGCGTCACGCGTCGCTGACCTGCGTAGAACACCCCGCCGAGTGCTACATCGAGGTGGGCAGATGCGGGGAGCGGAGCGTGAGCAGGGTGATCTCGCTGGGGGCGAAGACGCGGAACGGCGGGCCCCAGAAGCCGGTGCCGCGGCTGGTGTAGAGGAGGGTGCGGGGGCCGTGGTGGCTGAGGCCGGCGAGGGCGGGCTGGTCGATGCGGACCAGGTGGTGGAAGGGCCAGATCTGGCCGCCGTGGGTGTGGCCGGAGAGTTGGAGGTCGATGCCGGCGGCTGCTGCCCGGTCGATGAACTTGGGCTGGTGCGCCAAGAGCAGGACGGGGAGGTCGGGGTCGGCGCCCTTCAAGGCTCCGGTGAGGTGGGCGCGGTGGCCTGCCAGGCCGGAGGACTCGGCGGTGACGTCGTCCACGCCGGCGACCACGAGGGTGTCACCTCCGCGTTCGAGCAGCAGATGGCGGTTGCGCAGCGGCTCCCAGCCCAGCTTGTCCATCAGGTCGACCCAGCCCTGGGCCTCGCTGTAGTACTCGTGGTTGCCGGTGACGTATACACGGGCCCGGGTGGCCCGCACGGTTCCGAGTGGGGCGGCCTGGGCGCGGCGGCGTTCGGCCGTGCCGTCCGCGATGTCGCCGGTGTGGCAGACCAGGTCGGCGTCCAGGGTGTTCACCGTCTCGCACACCCGTGCCGACCAGCGGGCCCGATCGAGTGGGCCGTAGTGGGTGTCGGTGATGAGGACGACGCGGGTGCCGTCCAACCCGGCACCCAGCCGTGGAAGTCGCACGTCGAGTCGGCGCACCCGTGGCACGCGGCGGGCCTCGGTGTACCCCCAGGCGAGCAGCACGGCGGTTACGCCGAGGGCGGCCCAAGTGACGATCCGGGCCCGGTCCTGACTCTCGCCGACGCCGGCCACGGTCAGGGTGAGCCGCAAGAAGACGCCGAGCAGAACGGACCAGGTGAACAGAACCCAGCTCGCGCCCAGCAGGGTGTCACCGAGGATCGCCGCCCGGTCGTGCTGACGCCGGCCGTGGCCGCGCACCATCGCGAGCGGCATACCGACGAGGCCGAGGACGAACAGGGCGGTGCCGACCAGCGTGACGCGCAGCGGCCAGTGCTGGCCGGTGTACAGGAGCACCCAGCAAGGCACGGTCCACAGAAGTACGGGCGCGATCAGCGGGATGTAGCGCATCAGGCGGTGCAGTCGGCTGCGTCGCGGAGCTTGCGCTTCGCCGTCGGTGGGTCGGGTGTCGCTGGTGTCGGTCACGCTTCCCCACTCTGACCAGGCTGCCGTCTCGCGCACTGTATCCGGTCGCCCTCGGGCCGGCCGGACCGGGCGTCAGGGCGGACACGCCTTGACCGGGCTGAGGGCTGACGCGTGGTCGAGCACGACCCTCACCTCGCCCATCTTCGTGTCGAGGACCACCGTGCCCGCGTCGAGGCGCACCACCGAGCCACAGACGGAGCCGGAAGGCGAGTCGACACGGATCGCGGGACCCTCATGTGGCGGCCCGTACCAGGTCGTTGCGACAGCGGTGACGAGCAGTCCGACGCAGAGGAGTGTGAGGGCGATGCCGCGTCTGAGCGCGGCGGCGGCGGAGCGGGCCTCCAGGTGATCGGCGACCGCGCGGCTCTCCACCGCGCTCATGGGTACGACGCTGGGCCGGCCGTGAGCCGCCCGCACCAGCAGAAGTGCCCCCGCAAGACCCGCGAGCAGCGCAAGCAGGAGCAGCACGCCGACTGTCACGGCCCAGGGCTCGGCAAGCTGGCCCACGTCGCTCCGACCGCGGACCAGGCTGAATCCGATGAGCCCCGCCAGCAGCGCACCCAAAGCGTTGCGCCAGGCGGTGGCGGTCTCGCGCACCCGGGGCAGTTCCGCCTCCAGCAGACGCCGGCGCTCCTGTGCCGCGCGCAGGTCTGCGGGTGCGGCGCCGTCGCCGGGTCCGACCGTCGGCATCAGGCGTCACTGCCGGAGATCCGCAGCACCCAGTAGGCGCCGCACCCCTTGCGTCCCTCCGGCCGGTCGGGGTGATGCTCTTCGCACGCACACACCACCGGCTCGTCACGGACATCCGACACCGGACGCGGCTGGGAGGGCCGGAACAGGGCGAGGATGCCGTCCAGCCCCCGGAAGACCATGTGCGGCAGCGGCACCTCCAACGGTGCGGCGCACCGCGGACAGGGACCGCTCAGCACGAGCAGGCCGGGACCGGCCTTGCGCAGGGTGAAGGTCTCCGCGGCCCGCTCGGCGTAGGCGGGATCCGTGGCCTCGGCGTACGGGGCGGGTTCATGACGCGCGATGGTCAAGGCGTTCCTCTTGTCGGTGTGTACGACCGATGCGGGTGTGTACGGTCGCCGGGGTCACGGACCTGTGTGGGTGAAGGGGATCCAGGAACTCGCGGGGAGACCGGTGTCCTCACGGAGTCGCAGCACCGCGGTGTGCAGGGCGTGGGCCGCCTTCTCGGGGTGCGGGACACCCTCGAAGACCAGTTCCCGGTAGACGAGCCGGGCGACGTCCGCCGCCGCGTCGTCGGCGATCGACCACAGCGCGGCGATGACATGCCGGTAGCCGGTGTAGTGCAGGACCGCGGCCATCGTCAGGGCCTCGTCCGGCATTCTGGGGCTGCCCACCGCGCTCTTGCAGGCCGACAGGAAGACGAACTCACCGCGATGGCTGAGTGCGCTGAGGTCACCGACCGTGAGGATCTTGTCGAAGAGGGTCAGACCTCCTGCCAGCGGATCCATGACGTTCTGATCGCCGTGACAGCTGAACTGTGTCCAACGGTGCTCCGGCAGTCCGGACTTCACCGCGTCCCATGTCGCGTCCGCGTTCTCGAGCAAGGTCAGCCGGTCGGGCAGCAGAGACGTGAGTACGTCGATGTCCTGCCGTACCGCCTGCAGCGGTTCCTGCCCCGGGGTCTGTGACATCGCGACCAGGAGCATCCGCCCGTCCGGGGCGCTGTCGGATGCTTCCGGGGCTCTGAGCCTGGCTTCCAGCAGGGCTCGCAGGGTCGGCGTGTAGGAGGACACCACCCGGTCGACGACGGTCCGCCGGGGGCCGTCTTGGGGGCCTTCGTGGTGACCGGCCGCGTGGAGAGGCAGGAGTGTCAGGGCCCCCGTCGGGCACCACCAAAGGCGCGGCCAATCATCACCCTCGGGTCTGTTCACGAACCCGAGGTCCTCGAGGACGGGTTCGGCGATGCGGTCCCACAACCACTCCAGCACGGAGGCGAGTACCGTCTCGCGTTCCGTCAGGGCGTGGTGCAGCTCGTCTCTGGCAGTGGTGTAGGCGGTGATGGCGGCCCTGCTGTGGTCGCCGCTGTCGAAGGCTTCGCGGTCCCGGAGCATGACCTCGGTGGCGAGTTCGACGTCGAGCAGTGAGCCGAGATATCTGTTGGCCTGCTCGATCAGCTCCTTCTCCGTGACTCTCGGCAGCAGCGTGACGCGCAACTGCCCCTCGGTGATGATCAGCGCATCGCAGCGCAGTGAGGAGATGTTGACCAGGACGACGGGGCCTTCGTCTCCCAGGGAGAGCAGCCGGTCGATACCGTGCGGCTTGAGGAAATCCGTGAACCCGTCGATCTGCCGGACCTGCTCGACCAGGTCGTCCCATTCCCGGGCCGGCGCGGAACGGTCCGGTGGTGCCGTTTCCCCTTGAGGCCGTCCGGGAGACGGCAGGGATGAAGGCTGGGCGGGCGCGTCGAGAAGCATGCGGAGATGATCGAGCCGGGCCGCGAGGTCGGGTGCGGTCTCTCGCAGCGCACTGAGGTCGGCCCGCGTGTCCAGGAGGCGGGACCACATCACGCCACGTCCCTGCTCGGCCATTTCCACCGCGCGTGCCGGGCTGTTGGCCTGCAGAGCGCAGGACGCGGCGAAGCGCGCTTGGCCGGCGAAGCGTCTCAGATGGTGCTGGCTGTCCGCCTGCTCCGCTCCACGCCACGCGAGCAGTGGGAGCAGACCGACCGCCGTCTCGGCGGCATGCACCGCGGCCGGCCAGTCCTCGCGTTCGGCGGCCAGGGAACACCACCTGGCCGCGGCGTCGATGCGGCAGGAGGCGGCCGCGGAACCCGTCCGGGCGGCTTCGCTCAGCACGTCCGCCGCCTCGGCCGCGTCCTGGGGCCCATGCGTGACCGCGTACCGTCTCCCCAGCGCGCCACCGAGGCTGACCAGGTACATGGCGCGTTCCGGGTGGTCGGCTGGTGCTAGTCGGGTCGACCGTCTCAGGAGCCGTACGGCCTCGTCGAGATCGGGCATCCGTTCGCCCCGTATGTACCGGGTGGCGAAAGCGGCGCCCAGGTTGTGCAGGTGGACACTCTCAGAGGGGTGTCCCGGCGGAGTGGTGTGCACGGCTTCACGCGAGGCGGCCAGGGCCGCTTCGAGATCGCCCTGTGCACCGTTCCTGCCGAAACGTGTCGCCAGCGCCCCGCCGAGGTTGGACAGCAGGCGCGGGCGCTCCGGGTCCGATGCGGAGGCGGTCGCGACGGCCTCCTGGTCGCAGGCGATCGCCCTGCTGATGTCCTCTTCGTCGAGAGTGCGACGGAACCGCGTGCGAAGCACCAGGCCGAGATTGCTCAGGTGACCGATCCGGTGAGGGTGGTCCTCGGGCATGGCCGCCACGGCCAGCGTCCCCGCCCGCACCGCTTCGTCCAGATCGGCGAGACGGCCGCTGTGCTCGTGGCGGACTTGCAGGGCGTGGCAGAGATTCGACAGATAGGGAGCGCGCTGGAGGGGGCCGAGGGCCGCGCCGACGGCCCTTCGCAGATGGTCGACGGCGTCGTCGATGTCGCGGGAATCGCCGATACGCATGAAGCGTCCGAGGTGGGCGCTTCCGAGGTTGTTCAGGTCCTCGTGAGCATCGCGTGGTGCGCCCTGCCCGCGCTTGTCGTCGATGGCCCGGCTGAGCGCGGTGATGGCCCGGTCGAGATCCGCCACGTCACCGCTTCGCCGGGATCGCTGCGACAGGGCCGCGCCCAACGCGGACGAGTCGTCCGCGGAGTCGAAGAGTCCGATCGCTTCGTCGATGTCGTCCATGACCTGCAAGTGGTCGAACCTTTTCGCCAGGGCGATGCCGAGTGTGGACTTCGCCGCGGGCAGGTGCGGGTGGTGCGCGGCGGTGGAAGCGAGGTTCGCGCGCTGTGCGGCGATCGTCTCGTCGATGTCGTTCGACTTCCCCAACCGCTCGAACCGCGCTATCAGGGCCTTGGAATGCGCCGACATGTGCAGATGCCGGTTCGGGTGACTGAAGTCGGCACGGGCCAGGGCGTGCCGGGCTGATTCGACAGCACGATCGAGGTCCTCGAGACTCCCACCACGCTCGAAGCGATCGACGAGCGTCGTGGCGAGATTGGAGAGATAGTCGGGCTGGTCGGGATGGTTCGGAGGCGTCACCTCGATGGCGCGGCCGACCAGCCGGACCGCCTCGTCCAGGTCCGCGGCGGACGCGGAGGACGTGGCTCGTGCCGCGAGGGCCGCGGAAAGGTTCGACAGGCGGATCGCGTCGTCCGGGGAGAGTTCGACTGCATGTGCGAGGAGGTCGATCGCCGCCGCCAGATCCGCCGGATCCCGGTTCCGGCTGTGGCGTACCTGCAGTGCCGCCCCCAGGTTCGCCTCCACCAGAACAGACCAGTCCGGTCCAGCCGCCCCGGCCTCACGAAGCAGCCCGATGGCCTCGTCCAGCGCTCCCTCGTCACCGGTGGCCAAACTGTGCACGAGCAGGGCCTCGGCCCGCGCGGACAGCAACTGGGGATTGCTGTCGCCCGCTTCGAGCGGCTCGTAGAGTGGGCGCAGTTCGTACGGCACCCATTCAGCGTCGATCGAGGCCAGCCGGCCGAACAATTCCAGCGCCACTTGGAAGTCGGTGCCGCCTTCGTCCTCCCCCAGCAACTGCCACCGGATCCAGTGCACCCAGGCCACCGTCGCAGCCACTTCGTCGGGTGGCCCCTCGGCCGACAGGCTCGTCATCCGAACGAGACGCGCCGCTGCGGCGACCGCGTCGGGGGCCAGCACGCCGGAGGGGTCACCGCGTGTGAAGAACGCGAGAAGGCGCTGCTTCACCATGAAATGCAGCTGCTCCGGGGATACCTCGAACATGTTCATGCTGCTCCGCACATCGCGCCGATCCAGGACAGCGGACTCTTCGCACCACGCACTTCTTCTTCGTCGCCCGGAACACCCCCGCCCATCATCGGACCATACGAACACCCCTCCCCATCTCTGCCCAACTGATAGATTTCAATGCCAAATTGACATCTTCTGCCGCATACCGAACATGGGCCAGGGGAGCATCCGCTCCATCAAGTCTCAATCGGCGTGCTCCTGTTGCCTCGGGCTACTCGCCAAGGGGTGCGCGCGGCATCCGGGCGGCCGCTTCGGACTGAACCTCAGGCGCCGCTCAATCCTGCCCGGCCTGCCTTTGCACCTGCTCCAGTACTTGTTTCGCGGAACTCGCCCCGCTGAAGAGGTTGGGGCCGTACTGGTTGAGCAGTTCGTTGACCCGCTCCCAGTTTTTCGTCGTACGCAGCGGGATCGCCGCGGCGTTGGCGGCTTCGAGGACCTCTCGGGCACCGGCAAGGCGGGCGTTCTCGTACCACGCGTGCTGTGCCGACTCACGTGAGGGATAGGCACGTCCCACCCCGCCGAGCCACTCCAACTGCTTCTTGGCGGTCATCAGCGTGATCGCCTTGAACGCTCCCTCCGGGTCCGGGCAGGACTTGGAGATGCCGAACCCGGAACCGGACGAGTACGTCCTGCTGCCGTCCGGACCGGCGGGAATCGTGGTCAGGCCCACACGGAAGCGGGCCTGGTTCTTCAGATTCAGCAACGCCCACGGCCCGTTGGTGCCCATGGCCACGTCGCCGCTGAGGAACTCCTTGTCGGAGAATGTGGGATCGGCCGCGGGCAGGCGAGGGGCGACCTTCTTCTTGGCCGCAAGGTCGGCGTACCACTGCACGCCCTCGGTCATGGCGGGGGTGGTGAGTCGTAGTTCGCCCGCCCCGTCGGTGGGTTGCGCCCCGGTCTTGGTCAGCACCATGGAAAACATCCACACATCCTGAGGCGCCGCCACGAACCCGTACTTCCCGTCCCCGGTCAGCTTGCGGGCGGTCGACTCGAACTCGGCCAGAGTCCACCCCACCCTGGGCTCAGGCACCCCCGCGTTGCGGAACATGTCCTTGTTGTACGTGAGGATCACCGGGCCGACGTCGTACGGCAGCGCGTACTGCTTCCCGTCGGCGCTCAGCCCTTCCATGACGGACTTGTCGAAGTCCGTCACATCGAACTTGTTCTTGGCGATCAGATCGTCGAGCGGCAGCATGCCCTGGGTGTAGCCCGTGGTGTTGAGCGCCTGCATCGAGACGATGCAGGGCGCATCGCCGCTGCCGAGGCGAGTGCCGAGCTTGTCGAAGTAGTCATCGAAGGACGAGGTCTCAAGCTTGATCGTGATCTGCGGATCCTCGATGGACACACGGTCCGCGAGTTCATGCCAGACCTGCTGCTCCTCACCACCGCTGGCCCACATCGACCAGGTCAACGTCTTCGAGCCGCCACCGCCGGCGCCGCACGCCATGACCAGCGTCCCGGCCAGCGCCAGGGCGACGGCTGCCCTCACTGCGATGCGCGGCCCTGTCATGACACGTCCATATGCTCCCTTTAGCGGCAATATCCATGCATTATGACATGGTGCACATGTGTACACCTGTCACTGCTGCACCGTCCGGGCTGCGCACTGCCCTCCCGCACCGGACCGCCCGACTGCGGAAACCGCACGCGGACCGGGTCATCCGGGGAGCACCGTTCCCTCCAGCAGGCATTCCGCCCGCGGTTCTTCGAAGCTGTGCCCAGCGTGCCCATAAGAGCGGACACCTACGGCAAACAACAGTGCGATCAGATCCGCGCGACGGCGCCTGCACAGCGAATCAATACCGGTCGGCAGCCTTAAGAGGTGGTCTCACGTGGCACGTTTCGCGAGCTTCTTGTAGCAGGTCAGGGCGGCGGCCATGGCCGGGCCTCGGCGCTGCCAGTCGTCGCGGACCACATACGGGATCTTGAGACCACGAGAAAGCCCATGGCAGGCTCATGCCGCATGATCGATGAATTCGCGAGAGACAACCTGCACGGGAGACTGCGGCGGGACCGCGAGGCGCTGCTCTGGAAACTCGACGGCTTGTCCGAATTCGACGCCCGCCGACCTTTGACAGCGACCGGGACCAACCTCCTCGGCCTGGTCAAACACGTGGCCACCGTCGAGGCCAGGTACTTCGGCGAGGTCTTCGACCGCCCTTCCCCGGAACCGCTGCCCCGGTGGCAGGACTCCGACGGCAGCGATCTGTGGGCGACCGAGGACGAGACCCGCGATCAGATCATCGGGCTCTACCGGCGCACGTGGGAACACTCGGACGCGACGATCAACGAGCTTCCCCTCGACGCCCCCGGCCACGTGCCGTGGTGGGCGGAGCCTTATCCCAACACGAACCTGTTCGCCGTCATGGTCCATGTCCTCGGCGAGTCCATCCGGCACGCCGGGCACGCCGATATCCTGCGCGAGGGCCTCGACGGCCGGACCGGGGTGCGCGCCGAAAACGAGCAGCAGATCGACGAGGAAGCCCGTGCGGCTCACTGCGCGAAGATCGAGCAGGCCGCCAGGTCGGCCGCACCAATCAAGGCTTAGAGGTTGTATCACGTGACGTGATGTTCGTGCGGCACGATGCCGGTCGTGGGCGGCTGATCCATCGAAGCGTCCTGATGAACTCCCTGAGCCGGCCGCCCCGTTGCTGCCGTTGTTCGCTGCCCGTGGTCGGCGGGCCGGCCCGAGGGAGGGACGCGGGGCGCGGTCGTGGCATCGGAATCGTCCCGGTGGCGTGCTGCCAGCGGGCGCGAACGGCGCTGATGTCGGCGAGGGCGCGGCGGGCGCCGACGACGAGCTGGAACGGGGTGTTCGCCGGGTCGCCAGCGTACGCCTCGACGCGCCGGCCGGTGTGATCGGCGGTTGCCAGGAGGGAACGCTGCAGGGCGCGCTCGCCCCAGTGCTCCACGGAGTAGACCTCCCGACCCCACCTGGTTCAGGCGTGGTGGAGGCTTTGCGGGAAGTCGAAGAGGTGGTCGGGGTCGTAGTCGTGAGCGATGGAGCGGAGGCGGGGGAGGTTGGGGCCGTAGTAGGCGGTGGGCCAGTCGGGAAGGTCGGGGTCGATGTAGTTGACGTATCCACCACCGATACCCAAAGCGCCGAGTCCGGCGATGATCTCGGCGACATTGCGGGTGACGTCAGGTTCGGAGGCCGTGGTGGCGGAGGCGTAGATCTGGGCTGTGGCGAAGGCGTCGCGGTGCGGGAAGGCGGTCTGGGCGGTGACAGTGTCGGCGACCGCGCCGCCGAGCGGATCGAAGATGAGGCTGGTGCCAGTCCGGCCGGTGAGCAGGCGCGTCAGGGCCTGGGGGTCGGGTGTTGGGGTGGTGAGGATCCGCGAGGAGGCGACGAACGACTCGCGGAGGGGCCTGCCAGAGAAGAAGCGCATGCCGTTGAAATAGTCACGGTCCTGGATGTTGCGACGGGTGGGTACGACGCCTGCGCGGAGAATCAGGTCGTCGAGTAGCGGGTAGCAGGCGGTGCTGGGGCCGACGAAGCAGCCAGCTACCCGGCAGTTGGGCGGGTTGCCACCGGAGATGTTTAGGTTGGCCCACATTTCCCTGGGGGCACCGGCGATCCAGGGCTGCCAGGCGGTGAGGATCTCGGTCACCTTGCCCTCAGGGAAGGTGAGGACGAAGACCGTCAGGGCGGGGGCGGGGTCGGTGGCGAAGGTGAAGCGGGTGACGATGGCGAGGTTGCCCCCTCCGCCACCGCGCAAGGCCCAGAAGAGATCGGGGGTAGCGGCCGCCGTGGCCGTCAGGACGCGGCCGTCGGTGGTGACGGCCTCCGCGGCGGTCAGATGGTCACAGGTCAGGCCGAATTTGCGTTGCAGAACCCCGATCCCGCCTCCGAGGGTGACGCCGGCGATGCCGACGGTGAAGCACGATCCGGCGGGCAGGCAGCGGTTGGCCTGCCCCACGGCGCTGTAGACGGTCCGCAGCGGTGCGCCGGCCCCGACCGTCACGCTGCCGTCCTCGGCGGCGTCGACCTGGGACATCCGGCGCAGGTCGATGACCAGGCCGTCGTGCGGCACCGAATACCCAACGTAGGAGTGGCCGCCGCTGCGCGCCGCCAACGGCACCCGGCCGCCCGCGGCCACCACGGCCTCAGCCACATCCGCCGCGGACGCGCACTGCGCCACCGCGGCCGGAACATGGTCGTCGTGCAGCGGGTTGAAGCCTTTGCGGGCGTCGTCGAATCCCACATCGTCCGGCCGGAGCAACGTCCCCTCGAGCCGCCCGCGCAGGCCCTCCCAGTCCACCGCCGCCGGGTCGTAACTCCCGGCGGCGGGTGCGCCGTCCCAAGAGGGGGTCTCTGCGCCTGTCGGGGCCGAGGAACCGGCCCGCGGTGCGTGGAACACGGAGTCCCGCGCCATGGTCACCATCTCCGCTGCGAAGGAATCGGAACGTCGCGACGCAACGGACGTCATCGGCACCCGGAGCGTCGGAAAGCGGTGCCCTGAATGATGCGGACCATTTCACTCTAATACGGAGCAATCGCCCGCTCCACCGGAGGAAATGCCCCCGCCGCGACGGGTGGCGCGGCAGCGGCGCCCCCCCGCCGCAGCGTGTGCAGGCGGCCGACGCGCCCGCGCGGCCGGCCACCAGAGCCTCGACGGCGGCTGGGGGCTGGTGCGGCTGCTGGGACCCAACGACGCCGTGCACGTCTGGGCCGACTACTGCAGCGCTCGGAGCCAGGCGCAGCGCGAGCAGGAAGACGCCCGCCGCGCCCCGCGCTCACTCCGGAGGAGCGGGCCGCCGAGGACGCCGAGTCGGAGGCCGTCTACCGGGCGGACATGGCCGACGCGGCCCGGGAGCCGTACGACCCGTACGACGGCAAGTACCAGGAAATGGCCTGGGAAGCGCAGGAAGAAGAGCGCTCGGAGGTCGAGGCCAACCCCGACGACTCCGGGGACCCGTACGGCAGCTTTCCCGTATCGGCGACCCAACGCCCGTTCGCGTGCCCGCCGCTGAGTGGACTGTATGGCTTACCGACGATTCAGTGCGATCCCAGTATTGGGCGAAGGTCTACCGACCGACCTCGGCCGGCTGCTGGTTCTGGACGGCGGGCACCGGTGACACGTACACCCAGGACCTGCCGGGCCAATCGTTCGACATCACCGGCGTGCCCAACGGCACCTACCGCATCCAGGTGCTGGCCAACCCCGAGAAGCGGCTGAAGGAAACCAACCTCGACAACAACAGTGCCCTGCGGAAGATCGTGCTCGGCGGCGAGCCGGGGAAGCGGACGGTCACCGTGCCGGCGCATGACCTGGTGAACGCCAACTGACCTCACTGCGCGACGGGAAGACGTCCCCGCTCGGGATCAGGGCGGGGACGCGGTCATGCCGGACGGCACAGAGCGTTTGAGGTTCCCTCACTCCCCCGTGACAAAGCCCACCGCACCCCTTCCATGATCAAAGCGGTGCAAATCAGCCTCTCGGTGATGTGTGCACATCAGCCAGGCATTAGCTTTACGACTTCTTCATCGCTTCATGACCATCTGACCAAGGGTCGTATGCTCACCATGCACATATCGCCACCCGTTCCGGGGGAACGGGACACTTCGCGCACGCTCGGACGCCTGCCCCGCACCATTGCCCTCCTCGCCCTCTCCCTGACTCTGCTGAGTGGGGCCCTCCTGACGACGCCCCGGCCGGCCGTCGCGGCGACACCCGCCGTGGATGCGCCCGCCGGGAAGCTCTCCGCTCCCGACGTGCCTTCGGCCCTCACCGAGGCGAAGCGTTCCGGCAAGCGGGTGGAGGCGCTGTCCGAGCGCACCGAGACGTCCACCACCTGGGTCAATCAGGACGGCTCCCTGACGAGCGAACTCACCGCGGGCCCCGTACGGTTCGACCGGAACGGCAGCTGGGTCACCGTCGACACGGATCTCACCGAACGCCGTGACGGCACCGTAGCGCCCAAGGCGCACCCGGCCTCGCTCACCCTCGCGGGCAAGGGCGGGACACTCGCCTCCTCCCTCGGCGCCACCCGCACGGCGGATGCGCGCGACCTCGTCACCCTCGGCGAGGGCGAGCAGCAGGTCACCCTCCAGTGGAAGGGCGGGCTGCCGCACCCCGAACTGGACGGCAGCCGCGCCACCTACCCCGATGCCGTCCCGGGCGCCGATGTCGTCGTGGAAGCCACCCGTACGGGATTCGAGCAGTACGTCGAGATCAAGCACCGCCCGTCCACGAAGGACTACGGCTACACCCTTCCGCTGCGCGCGGAAGGACTGCGCGCAAAGCAACAGCCGGACGGCAGCGTGCTGTTCACGGACCGCGAGACCGGCCAGGAGCGGGCCGTCATGCCCGCCCCGGTGATGTGGGACGCGACCGTCGACGAACGGTCCGGCGAGCACACCCGCCGCGTGCCGGTGGCGATGCAGGTGAAGCAGCACGACTCCTCGATCGACCTCGTGGTCACGCCGGACGCCGCATTCCTGGCCGACCCCGCGACGCGGTACCCGGTCACGGTCGACCCCTCGACGTCCGTCCTCAGCAACGTCTTCGACACCTACGTCCAGCAGGGAGAAGCCCGCGACTGGTCCACCGACACCGAGCTGGACCTCGGCAACCCGGGCACCAAGAACGCCGACGGCACCCCGCGTACCGCACGGTCCTTCATCACCTGGGGAACGGCCCCGCTCGCTGACGCCCTGGTGACGAACGCCGAGCTCAGTCTGTGGAACTTCCACTCGGGCAACACCGACTGCAAGCCGCAGCCCTGGACGGTCTGGTCGGCCGACAAGGCATCGGTCTCGAGCCGCTGGACGTCCCAGCCCACCCTGCACACCCGGCACGCGACGTCCACCCAGACCAAGGGCAACCCGAAGTGCGGCGCAGCCGGGTGGATCAACGCCGACGTGACCTCACTCGTGCAGACGTGGGCTTCCTCCAAGGCGCCGCAGTCCAGCATGGGCCTGAGGGCCGCCGACGAGTCCGTCGTCGGGCAGTGGAAGCGGGTCAACTCCGCCAACGCCACCAGCAATCCGCCCAAGCTGACGGTCACGTACAACTTCCGTCCGCGGTCGGGCAACAACCGCCAGGCCGGCCCGCCCTTCACCGGGGACGCCTCCGGCACCTGGCAGGTCAACACCACGACGCCGACACTGCGGGACACGTTCTCCGACAAGGACGGCGACCGCGTCACCGGCACCTTCGAGATCGTCGACGCGGCGACCGGTAAGCGGGTGGGTGACTACCTCGTCTCGCCGAAGGTCGACTCCGGGCGCGCCGCGGCCGTGACCGTCCCGGACGGCACGCTCAAGGACGGTGCGACTTACCGGTTCCGCACCAGCCCCTACGACGGCACGCACTACAACCTCGCCTGGTCCGACTGGGCCAGTTTCACGGTCGCCACCGGGCGCCGTCCCGGCGGTCTGCCCGACATGCCGCAGGGGCTGGAGTCCGGAGCCACGCAGTCCCTCACCCCCCTGCTGTCCGGGCTGGTGTCCAGCCCCGAGCAGGGCCGCGTACGAGCCGAGTTCGTCCTGCGCGACGCCGACGGGAAGCAGCTCGCCGGGGTGCAGGTCCCGGAGACCTGGGTGGACAGCGGGCAGCGCGCGGCGGCACGCGTCCCCCAAGGCGCACTGCGCGCGGGGACGCCGTACCTCTGGGCGATGCGTTCCTGCACCGACCGGGGCTGCTCGGCCTGGTCCTACGAGCAGGAGTTCACGGCTACCGACGCGGGCGACCCGAAGGCACCCGACACCACGTCCGTCACGCTCACCGGCCCCTCTCTCGATGACGCCACGGCGCCGGTGGGGACCAAGGCCTGTGCCGACGGCGGCTGCCCCGCCGTCACTGACGGCCGGTTGACGCTGGGCGGAGGCGCCGACAATGAGCGGGCCGCCTGGCTCAAGCCCGACCTCGGCAAGGTGCCGGAGGGCGCCAGGGTGACCCGGGCCCGGCTCGTGCTGACTCCGGCCGAATGCGGGACCGCAACCTGCGCGCAGCGGCCGGTCGAGATGTACCAGCTGTACGACCCTTGGGCCTCTCCGCGCACCGGAACCGGCCTGCTGGATGTGCTGGACGACGCCCCGTTCACCGAATCCGCGCTCGCCGACACCCAGGACCTCGCGCCTCTGGTGCAGTCCTGGATCGACGATCAGGCGGGCGAAGGGTTCGCGGTGCGTCTTCCCGCCGCCGACACCGCGTCGTCCGTCTCCTACCACTCGAGCCGCAGCACGGATGCGGCGAAGCGGCCGCAGCTCGTCATCACCTATGTGGCACCCACCGCGCCCGGAGCCCCGCAGGACCTGCGCGTGACCGCCGGTGACGGTGGACTCCTGGCGACCTGGAACCCGCCGCTGGACCTGGGTTCGTCGGCGGACGGCGCGGAGTACACCGTCGTCGTCACGAAGGCCGACGGCAGCGAAGCCGCCAGGGCCACCACGCGCGACGCGCACATCGTCGTGGACGGACTGAAGAACGGCACCGCCCACCGGGTGACCGTGACGGCGCGTACCCCGCACGGCAGTGGTCCCGGCACGGCGTCGGAAGCACTCGCCCCCGTGGCCGCTCCGGGTGGCGCGGCAACCTACCGGGAGATCGTGCAGCAGTACGTCGATGCCCGGAGCGCTATCCTCACCGACAAGCATCCGACCGCCGCAGCGGCTCTCGCGGCGAGTTCCCGCGGGGCCGCGTTCCAGGACCTGCTCGGCGCCCAGGCCGCGGACCTCGCGGAGGCCAGGGACGTACTGGCCAAGCGCGGTCAGCGCTACACCGAGATGACGACGAAGCTGTCCGACGTCCTGGTCGGGGTCGACGACAGCGGCACGGTGTTCCTGCGCGCGGTCCTCGAGGACTCGGCCGTACTGACGGGCGGAGGCCTGACGGACCCGGGCGACGCGGGTGACCCGAGCGGCTCAGACGGCTCGGGCGGCGAACCGGAGGAGGGACGTCGGGAGCAGCGTTTCACCTTCAGCACCAACAGTGGCGCTCCGATCCTCCACGTCGAGGCGGACGCCCCTGCGGCGGAAACCGTGCTCGCGGCGTCGGCCACGGCCGCCAACGGCCTGGAGACCACCGACGACTCACTGGGTCCCATCAGCGAGGTGCCCGACGAGCCGATCGCGCTCGACGTGGACGGCCTGCCGATCGAGGAACCCGCACCGGCCGTTCAGCAGTCGGCACTGCGCGTCAAGCGCGCCGCCGCGCAGGTGTCCGGCTCCGGAACGGTCAAGTGGGCCTCCCGGAACGTCAGAACCCGCTGGGAGTACGGCCAGGACTGCACCAACTTCGTGTCGAAGGCGCTCTACTACGGCGGCAAGATGAAGACCCGCCACGGCGGGCGCAAGCACGACCGCGCCTGGTGGCAGCAGTACTACCTCTTCGGCAAGATCAAGAACAAGAGCTACACCTGGGCCGCCGCCGAGAACTTCCGCCGGCACATGATCCGCTACCGCGGGGCCAAGCACGTCACGGCTCTCACGGCCAAGCCGGGAGATCTCGTGCTCTTCAAGTGGAAGAAGGAACGGGGTTACAACCACGTGGCCATCGTCGAACGCAAGCGGCACGGACTCCAGTTGCTCCAGCACGGCAGCTCGAACAGGACCAGCCTCGCGGCTGCCATCCTGCGGTACCGCGGCAAGCCCAACTACATCGAGCGGGTCACCATCCTCCGCCCGAAGGCGAGGTCCTGACCATGACACGGAAAACAAGGCTCACCCGCTTCGCACTGTCCGCCGGCGTCGTCGCGGGCGGACTTCTGACGGGCTGCACGTCGGACGACAAGTCCCTGACGTATCAGACCGACTACAGCAATCACCAACC
This sequence comes from Streptomyces sp. NPDC056948, assembly GCF_042674225.1. NCBI lineage: Bacteria > Bacillati > Actinomycetota > Actinomycetes > Kitasatosporales > Streptomycetaceae > Streptomyces > Streptomyces sp. NPDC056948. Next base: position 6,972 of record NZ_JBHUQX010000062.1, on the reverse strand, counting down.
CCTGAAGGTCGTCGGCTACCCCTCCGCGGGAAGCCTCGAGACGGTGCAGAAGGCCGTCTGGCGACTCGCAGACGGTGACACCGACGGGCTGGCGGCACTCGCCGTCGACGACAAGCAGGCCGACGCCACGGCCCGCAACTGGGTCAAGGCCTTCGGCGCCGCCGCCAAGGACGACGTGACCGCGGACTTCTACGACGAGGGTTCCGTGCGACAGGTCGTGGTCCTCTACTTCGCCAAGAGCGGCCAGATCAAGGAGATCGAGGCCCGCATCAGCGAGGACGACTCCTGGGGACTCACTCTCGCCGAGCCCGACCCGGCCGAGGCAAAGGCCAAGCCCACATGGGCCCCGCCGAAGCCGGGCGGCTCCGGTTCCCGCACCTCCGGCGCCCCGACGGAGGACTGACGGGTACCTGCCTCGCTCCACCTCTTGACGACCGCACTCCGATCGACCGGGGTGCGGTCCTCCGCACTGTGCCTTAGACGTCATTTCACTTGGTGAGTCTGCGGTGGCATATGAGGGTCGCGGCGATGGCGGTGAAGGCGAGGAAGTGTTCCGGCTTGCGCTCGTAGCGGCGGTGGAGGCGGCGGCGCCCGGACAGCCAGGACACGGTCCGCTCCACCACCCAGCGGTGCCGGCCTAGCCGCCGGGACGACTCGATGCCCTTGCGGGCAAGGCGGTGCTGGATGCCGCGGGAAGCGAGCCAGCGCCGAAGGTTGCGGTAGTCGTAGCCCTTGTCGCCGTGCAGCTTGGCGCGCCGTCGGCGTCGAGGGCCGCGACGTGAGCGGATGGGCGGGATGCCGCGGACCAGTGGGATGAGAGCCTGGCTGTCGTGGAGGTTGGCTGCGGAGATGCCGATCGCCAGGTGCAGGCCCCGGCGGTCGACGACGAGGTGGATTTTCGATCCCTTCTTGCCACGATCGGTCGGATTCGGTCCCGCCAGCTGCCCTCTTTGAGGGCCCGGACGCTGACCGAGTCGATCGCGCACCGTGACCAGTCCAGCTCGCCCCGGGCACCGAGTTCATCCAGGACCAGGCGGTGAAGTTCGGCCCACACTCCGGCCTCGGTCCACTCGGTGAACCGGCGAAAGGCCGTCACGCCCGACAGCCCGAAGTCTGGCGGCAGTTGATTCCAGGTGCAGCCCGAACGTGGCCACGAAGATGATGGCGGCCAGCACCTCACGGTCCCCTCGCCGCCGGGTGCCCTCCACCCTGAGGACGGACCGGCGCCGGTGGCACCACCCGCTGAAACAACGTCCACAGGCCCTCCGGCACCATCCGCTCGACAAGCGCAGCAGTCATCACCCCAGACTGCCGCAAGATCGAAGCGCATCCGGTTGTGCCCTGACTTGGGCTCGCCGGTTCGCTGGGCAACCGCACATGTCCTGGAGTTCGCAGAGTGGGTCACGGCCCGACATGGACATGGGCTGCCCACAGGGACGGCGTATCGACGTACCTGTCGCGTTGCGCGCGCATCGTGTGATGCAACGCGGTGGCGACCTTGTCGTCTTCGATTCTGTCCGTAAGGTCGAGCAGACTCGCGTAGAAGCGCTCAGAGACCCGGGCGGCCAGCCTGTCGTTCACTTCCCAGAGAGTGCCGATCACGTGGCGGAAGCCGGCGAGTTGGAACGCAGAAGTGAGGTGAATCGCCTCATCCACAAGGCGGAGGTCTGCCGTGAGCGCGGTTCGGCACGCCGAGAGATAGGCCAGCCGAGCGTGGATCAGGCTGGCCGAGGCGAGATCGGCGACGGACATCGGGGTCGTCCGGTGCCCATGGAGCAGTAGGCCACTGCGAGAAGGGTCCGCGGCATCGCTGACAGCGTGGCAGGCGAAATGTGCGATGGAGCAGTCGGCCAGGTGAGCAAAGACATTGGCCGCGGTGGCTACTGCATCGTGTGTGTGCTCCGCGCTGGTACCTGGATCGTCGGTGAGGACGACGTGCTGAGGCAGTCGCCTTTTGAGGTTCTCGACTTCGCTGCGTACGTAGGGCAGCGGGTGAGCCCCGGTTGTGCTCGCCATGGCCACGATCAGAGCTTTTCCAGGAGGAGCCGTTGGTGGGGTCGCTCGTCGCGCGTGGCTCAGGGCGCGGATCGTTGGAGTGTAGGAGGAGATGACGCGATCCATGGCGGTGTGGCCGGTCCTTTGTCGGTGGCGGCCGGCAGCGTGGATAGGCAGTAGACCGAGCGGGCCTGCGAGGACCCACCAAATCCGCGGCAAAGCCGCTCCCTCCGACGGTGATCCGAGGATCTCCAGCCGTTCGAGGACAGGTGCGGCAGCCGCTTCCCACAGCCATTCCAGGACATCGTGCAGCGCATCCTGCGCACGGTTCTGTTCGTCTTGCCCAAGGCCGGGATCGTGGACGTCAGCAAGCGATGTGTGGAACTGGAAGAGCTTTTCGCTGACCTTTTCCACAGTGAGCGAGGGCAGTTCGATGCTGGTGATTCCTTGTGTCCGCACGAGAATGGCGTCGCTGCGGTGCGGGCTGACGTTGAGTACCGCGATGGGACCGTGGTACGCCTCCTGCACGAGTTGTTCTGTCTCGGGCGGGAGATGGAAGGTGTGGAAGCCGTCGAGCCCGCGAATCTCGCCGACGGTTTCGGCGAACTGAGCAGAGAGCCCGTGCCGGTCGAGGAGCACGTGTGTCGGTGAGTTCGTTGCCGACGCCGTGCTGCCGAAGTGCGTGGGTTCCCCGGAGGCGTGCAGCTGGTCGCGCAACTCTGCATAGCGGGCCGCCAGAGCGGGATGTCGCTGCCGCAGGTCCGTCAGGTCGCTTCGGGTGTCGAGAGTCTGACTGAGCAGCACCGTTCTGCCTTGCTCCAGCAGCCCCAGTGCGCGGGCGGCGCCGGCTTGACCATGGGCGGCCAGGGCGAGCGCAGCGGCATCGCCAGCCAGTCCCGAGAGGCTTCTCAGGGCGTGCTGCTGGTCGACACGAGTGAGTCGCCGCGGGACGGCGTCCGGAAGCAGACGCACGGCGTTCTCCAGGAGCTCGGCGGCGTAACGGGTGTCGCCCCGGTCCTGGGCCAGTTTTGCGGCCGAACCTGCTGCGTTGATCCTCCAGGCCGGGGCGCCGACGGTGTTCGATGCGGCGGCGAAAGCCTCTGTCGCCGCGTCCAAGTCCGCGGGGTCCGCGCTTTCCTGGGCACGTATCTGGAGAGCGCGCCCCAGGTTGTACTGGTGGACGACCCGGTAGGGATCGGTTTCGGTTCCGGCCTGCACTGCCGCTCGGGCCGTTTCCACTGCCGCGTCCAGGCTGCCGGACTCCCCGCCGGTGCGCTGGTGCTGGAGGCGGAGGGTGTCGCTGAGGTTGGAAAGGCACAGCACGTGGAGGGGGTGGCCGGGAGGCGCCGCGCGAAGGGCCTGGCGGCAGATGTCGACCAGCTCCTCCAGATCGGACGGCCGGCTGGTGGGTGTTTCGGCCCGATGGCCGACAGCGGCGGCCAGGGCGGAAAGGTGCATGGCCCGGTTGGTATCACCGTCGGGGGTGAGGCCGACGGCCTGCCGGCCGGTCTCGATCGCTTCGTCCAGGTCCGCCGGATCACCGAAGCGCTCGAAGCGCCTCCTCAGAGCCCCGCTCAAGTTGGACCAGAACACACTCGCCTGCGGCCCGGCCCCGCTCGGCGGCGTGACACTCCGGACGGCCTCGCGAAGGTGCTCGATCGCTTCGTGGAGGTCGGCCTGCGCGCCGGTGCGTACGAACCGGTCACCGAGCGCTGCCCCCAGGTTGGAGAGACATGCCGCTCGACCGGAGTCCTCACGGGGGATCAGGCTCACCGCCTCGCGCAGCAGGGGAACGGCCTCGTCGAGGAGTTCCTGCCGGCCGGTGATGCCGAACTGGTTCCGCAGGGATGCTCCCAGATTCGTCAGGACAGCTGCCCGGAAGAGGGCGTCCTCGGGGGCGGCCTCCAGCGCGCTACGGCTCACCGCGACGGCCTCGTGGAGATACCCGGGCTCCCCGGTACGTTCGAAGCGTTCCCGCAGGAGCATGCCGAGGTTGCCCAGCAGCCTGGCCCGCGCTGGATCGCCGTTGTCGAGGTGTGCGGGGTGCACTGCCAGCGCATGCGCCTCAATGGCCTCGTTGAGGTTCTCGGCCGTCGCGCTTCTGCGGAACTGGTCCAGCAGGCAGTCCGCTAGGTGGGCCCGGTACATCGGCCGGCCCGGGTCGTCGGGATGCGCAGTCCGTACGGCTTGGCGGAAGACGGTGACTGCCTCGCCGAGTGGGTCCCGGCTGTCCGTGTCCTCGTGCCGTGCCTGCATTGCCTCGCCCAGGGCGTGCAGGTATCCCGCCCGGTTGCGATCCTCGGAGGAGACCTGCTGCACGGCTTCCCGGGCGACGGTGATCGCTGCCTCGAGATCGGGCTTGCGTCCCTCCTTTTTGAATCGCAGCAGCAGGGCTTCACTGAGTTTGGCCAAGCTGAAGGCACGGGATGCGCCGACCATGGGGGGCGTGGCTTCCACAATGCGGCCCCACAGGCCCGGAACGACGGCGCACAAATCGGGGCCCGCCTCTTCCCGCATCTTCTGGAGCATAGCCAGCGCGACGGGGACGGCGGCACGGGCGATCAGAGGCAGCAGGAGCTCGGGCAGCGGTATGCCGCCCGCCACGAAGCACGGCACAAGGACCTGTACCGCTGCCTCGATTTCCTCGTCGTTCGGGCGACCCTCGCGCTGCAGTGCCCACGACCTGTACCAGTACAGGGAACCGAGCGTGGTTCTCGGGTCACCGACCTCATTGTCCCGCAAGGCTTCTGCGAGTCGGCGGGCATCGGCCAGCGCCTCCGGTTCCAGTACCGCCGACAGGTCGCTCTCCGTCTCGAATCGGCGGACACGCGCGGCAACGGCCGCAGCGGGATCCTCCCGCATGCTTCTCCCTCCGCACACTCAGCAGAAGAACGTTAGTACCTTGGTAGGCGAACCAGGATCTCTCAGCCGACTTGGGTCGCCACCGGTCAATTTCGGTCACCTGTGTACAGGCGGCGGTGCATGATGAAGCATCCACAACCGAATGCAGGCACTGTCACAGCCAGCGTCAGCACGACCGGCGAGGCCCTGCCGGTGACTGCGTACATGAGTACGGTGACGGCCAGCCAGCCTGCGGCGGCGCCGACCAAGCCGGCGAACACAGCGCCGGCTCGCCTCCGTCCGCGGCCCTGTCCAGCAGTCTGCGACGGGACAACGAGCCACAGCACCATGCTGCCCAACAGGAGGGCGGCCGCGCCGAGCAGTGCGATGAGGGCGGGAATCGCGGGACGGGGTAGCAGGGGAATCCGGTACTCGAAGGTCTGCGCGGCGGCCAGGACCATCAGCACGGCGCCGAGAAGAGCCGTCTGCATCAGATTCGTCTCGTTCTGCCGCCGCTGGAGGGCGTCGGCCCGGTCCTGGACGATCTCCCGGCGCCGCTGCACGGCATGCTCCGCCTCGGCCGCCACAGCCGCCAGCGCATCTCGTGCGCGTTCCCGGTCCGCTTCCAGGTAGACCAGTTCGTCGGCCAGGTGCTGGACGAATCGGCCGGCCAGAGCGATGTCCTCCGCGAACACGCCGGGCCCATCGGCGGACACCCCGGCATCGTCCCTCAGGACACGGATATTGGCCTCGGCGATCTGTGCGGTGGCGCGCATCTCCCTCAAGCGGGTGATCCGTTGGGTGAGCCCGGCGGAGCCGGCGGTCAGCGCCAGCAGCCGGTTGCGCCACAAAGCCAATTCGTCGCCGCGTGCGTCCGGCTGTGACTCGTCGACCGTCGGGGACCGATCCAGAACCGCCAGCGCGGCGTCCACGATCGCTCCCACGTCGGAGCCCGGATCCCTGTCGTGCGTCGCGCGCACCCTGATCTCATAGCGGAGCTTGGCCGCGTTGGCGAGATACCGGACGAACGCCGGCGGTGCGCTGCCCCCCTGGCTCCAGAGCCAGCGCTCGACTTCTTGCGGCTCGCTCCCACGGTCGACGGCAACAGCGACGAACCGGCGTAGCTGTCGGGTCTCGGAGGTGTCACCCGTCTCCCACACGGTGACCGGCGGGCGGACCACGTCGACACCGTGCCCCAGACGCGGCAGCGGATCGACAGAAGACAGCCCCGACAGGATCGACTCCTCCATCAGCTGGGTGTTCACGGGGGACCCGTCATCCGCGGCACAGTAGGCGACAAGGAGCCGGGCCTCGCCGACGGCCCACTCTCCCGTCGTGCCGACGACTTGCGCCCATCGCCGGTCCCATTCCGCCCACGACGCCTCGGCAGCCGCGGCGGGCGAGAGCGCCACCGACAGGCACAACAGGTCATGCTGTCGTCGCAGGATCGCCTGCGACAAACCGTCGCGGCTGCGCCGCGCCCCCAGTCCTGCAGTCGCAGGCAGACCCGCCAGCTCTTCGGGGAGCACGTCGGGCAGTCCGGTCGCCGCTACGGGAAGCGTCATACCGAGATCCGTCCCGAACGCCTCCCACGCCCCGCGCAGCCGCCGGTACGACACAGCAGCACGCCGTCCGGTCGTGGCGGTGAACAAATGGACGACCAGGGACTGGTCAGTGAGGGTCGTCACCGGTCGGCTCACCCTCCACGCGATCGCCATCCCCGGCTTCGCTGCGCAACGCGTGTACCAGCCGGTTGGCTCGTTCCAGCACGTCGTGCGGTGCGGGCTCGCCCTCCTCGCCGAGCGGTGTTCGGATCCTGACGGGCGTCGCAAGCTCCAGCTGTCCCGTCGCGGCATTCAGAACGTCCGCGTTCCCCGACCCAATCGCGCTCTCCATCCGGTCCAGCGCACGCCTCACACGTTCCCACCCCGTCGCCGTCAGCACCAGACCGGTGATCCCGGCCACCGCCTCTGCGGCTTCGTCGTAGTCCTCGGCACTGCTCGCCGCGACAGCCCCTTGTTCCGGCAATTCCATACCTCCAGAGGGTAATTGAGCGGGAGGCGGGCACTGTCGGCTTCCCGAGCGGATGGTGCCGGAGGGCCTGTGGACGTTGTTTCAGCGGGTGGTGCCACCGGC
>NZ_JBHUQX010000061.1:0-29562 GCF_042674225.1 Streptomyces sp. NPDC056948 | reverse complement strand
CGACAGCGACATGCCTTACGGGCGCAGCGTCATCTCCCGCTGCGGGTCCCGCTTGTCGAGCTTGGCGTCGAACTTCGCCAGCGGCTTCGCCGCCTGCGGGTCGGCCTGTACCGCGCCGGAGGCGACGCCGGCCCAGTCGAGGATGCGAGCGGTGGCGAGGGCCTTCTGCTCGGGCACGAGGCCCGCGACGTTGGCCCCGTGGTTCATGCCCGGAGCGGTCATGACGTAGGAGTCCTTCGCGCCCTTGCCGACCCGGAACGGCTCGGCGCCCCACGGGTCGTTCTGGCCGTAGACGAAGAGCATCTGACGGGCGTTGTGCCGGACCCAGGTGTCGACGTCCCGCATCGCCCCCGGCTGGAACTTCATGGAGATGTCACGCGGGACGAAGTTGCGCGGCGGCTGGTAGCCGTAGCGGATGTACTGCTTCTCGATGTGCGGGAACCGGATCGTCGGCGCGCCGAGCTGCGTACCGGCCTGGTAGTAGTACGGCGTGTAGGTCTGGAGGCCCTGGTCGGCGTAGGCGGAGAAGCCGGAGATCGTGTCGACGGAGGTCCAGATGTCGTCGTCGGTGGCGTTCTTGGCGTCGGCCGGGATCTGGTCGCAGTCCTTCAGCAGGCTGTACTGCCAGTAGCCCCACACGTAGTCGAGGACGGTCGCCTCGTAGGCCTTGTCGAGGCTGCCGATGGTCTCGAAGGTGAGGCCCTCCTCCTTCGCGTAGGCCGCGTACTTCTTCTCCAGCGGCTCGCGGCGGACCAGTGCCTCGCGCTGCACGGCGTTGAGCCGGTCGCGGCACTCCTTGGTGCCGACGCGCGCGAAGAAGCGGTCGTAGGCCGAGTCCTCCTTGTTCACCACGTCGTTGGGGGCGACGTAGGCGACGACGCCGTCCATGTCGCGCGGGTAGAAGCGCTCGTAGTAGGTGGCGGTCATGCCGCCCTTCGAACCGCCCGTGGAGAGCCAGTTCTTGCCGTAGACGCTCTTCAGGGCCTTGAAGACGCGGTGCTGGTCGCTGGCCGCCTGCCAGATGTCCAGCTTGGACCAGTCGGCCGGGTCGGGGCGGGACGGGGTGAAGAAGCGGTACTCCAGGGAGACCTGGTTGCCGTCCACGATCTGGGTCGGCTCGCTGCGGCGGGGCGTCGTGGAGACGTTGTAGCCGCTGGTGAAGAAGACCGTCGGGCGGGCGACGTCCTTGTGCAGCACGGTGATGCGCTGCTGGAACGTGCCCTTGGACGGCTTCCGGTGGTCGACCGGCTGGGTGTAGTTCAGTACGAAGAAGCGGTAGCCGGTGTACGGCTTCTCCTCGACCAGGCTCATGCCCGGTATGGAGAGCAGCCTCTCCTTGATGTCAGTGGTGCTGCCGGTGCCGGTGGCCTCCGGCTCGGCGGCGGTGGCCGCTGTCGCCGTGCCCAGTGTGCCTATGAGCACCGTGAGCGCCAGCAGCCATCTGAGCGCCTTGCGCATGCGCACTCCCCTGTGAGACAGATGTGCGCCGGAAGCTAGCGGACCAACTCACCGGAGCACCAGGGGACATAGGGAAAACCCTGTGCGCGGGCGGGGATTCAGCACAGAATCCAGCCGGTACTGACGGACTTGGGGCCGACCTTGCCCTTGAGCCAGACGCAGCGGCGCCCGGCGTGCACCGTGACCGGGCCGGCGAGGTAGGCGTACCGTCCCTCGTCGACGACCGGCCGGTTGCCGCGCGCCTGCACGCTCACCTTCATCGCCCGCTTCACACCGGGCTTCTTGGCCACGGTCACGGCGCAGACGTAGCCGCCGCGCTTGTAGACGTACACGGTTCCGGTGGAGAACGGCAGGGTGCGGACCTTGCGGCCGGGACAGGACGCGGTGGTGGCGGCCTGCGCCTCGCCCGGTGCCGCCACGGCGAGCAAGCCGGAGGCGGTCAGCACGGCCAGGCCGAGCGCGAGCCGCCGGCGTATCGCTCCACTGTCCACTGTTGTCCTCCCGTACCGCGTCGTGCGCGACCATCGGCGTACGGCTGTACGGACGCATGACGTATGTCGGACGGTTGCACGACCGTCACGGACACACCGCGCCGACCCCTCAGCGGGACGCCCCGACCGGCTCCTCCGGCTCGGCGGTGCCGATGAAGGTCCGCCACAGGTCGGCGTACCGGCCGCCGCGCGCGAGCAGCTCGTCGTGTGTGCCGTCCTCGGTGACTCCGCCGTGGTCCATGACGACGACCCGGTCGGCGCGGGCGGCGGTGGTGAGGCGGTGGGCGACGACAAGGGTGGTGCGGCGGCCTGCGAGGCGGTCGGTGGCCTGGTTGACCTGGGCCTCCGTGGCCAGGTCCAGCGCGGCCGTCGCCTCGTCGAGCAGCAGGACGTCCGGGTCGACCAGCTCGGCACGGGCCAGGGCGATGAGCTGGCGCTGTCCCGCGGACAGGTTGCGGCCGCGCTCGGCGACCTCGTGGAGGTAGCCGCCGTCCAGCGTGGCGATCATGTCGTGCGCGCCGACCGCACGGGCCGCCGCCTCGACCTCGGCGTCGGTGGCGTCCGGGCGGCCGTAGGCGATGGCGTCACGGACGGTGCCCTGGAAGAGGTACGCCTCCTGCGGGACGACCCCCAGACGGTGCCGGTACGAGGTGAGGTCCAGGGATCGCAGATCGGTGCCGTCGACGGTGACCCGGCCTCCTGTGGGGTCGTAGAAGCGGGCCACGAGCTTGACGAGGGTCGACTTCCCGGCGCCGGTCTCGCCGACGAAGGCGACGGTCTGCCCGGCGGGGATGCGCAGGTCGACCCCGCCCAGGGCCTCTTCGTCGTCCCCGTAGGCGAAGTGCACGTCCTCGAACGCGATCTCGCCGCGCAGGGAGAGGACCTCCAGGGGTTCGTCGGCGGACTTCGTCGACGTCGGCTCCTGGAGCAGCTCCTGGATGCGGCCGAGCGAGACGGTCGCCTGCTGGTAGCCGTCGAAGACCTGGGAGAGCTGCTGCACGGGCGCGAAGAACAGGTCGATGTAGAGCAGGTACGCCACCAGCGAGCCGATCGCCAGCGTGCCGTTGTCGACCCGCGCCCCGCCCACGATCAGTACGGCCGCCGCCGCCACCGACGACAGGAACTGCACGAAGGGGAAGTACACCGAGATCAGCCACTGGCCCCGGATGCGCGCCTGGCGGTAGCTGTCGCTGCGCCCGGCGAACCGCAGCCCGCCGTCCCGCTCGCGCCGGAACGCCTGCACGATCCGCAGCCCGGACACCGACTCCTGCAGGTCGGCGTTGACCACCGACACCCGCTCACGGGCCAGTTCGTACGCCTTCACACTCGCCCGGCGGAAGAAGAACGTGCCGATGACCAGCGGCAGCAGCGTCGCGAAGACGACCAGCGCGAGCTGTACGTCGATCACCAGCAGGGCGATCATGATGCCGAAGAAGGTGACGACCGAGACGAAGGCCGTGACCAGGCCCGTCTGGAGGAACGTCGACAGCGCGTCGACGTCGGTCGTCATCCGGGTCATGATCCGGCCGGTCAGCTCCCGCTCGTAGTAGTCGAGCCCGAGGCGCTGGAGCTGGGAGAAGATCTTCAGGCGGAGCGAGTACAGGACCCGCTCCCCCGTGCGTCCGGTCATCCGGGTCTCGCCGATCTGCGCCGCCCACTGCACGACCACCGTGAGCAGCCCCAGCAGGGCGGCCGCCCAGACGGCGCCGACGGCGGCCTGTGTGACACCGGAGTCGATGCCGTGCCGGATCAGCACCGGCAGCAGCAGGCCCATGCCGGCGTCGGTGGCGACCAGGGCGAGGCTGACCAGCAACGGCACCCTGAAGCCGCGCAGCAGCCGGCGCAGGCCGTAGGACTCCTCCGGCTGGACGGCACGCGACTCGTCGATGTCGGGGACGTCGGTGGCCGGGGGCAGCGCCTCGACCTGGGCGAGGAGCTCGGGGGTGGCGGGGCTCTCGGCGAGGGCGAGGTCCTTGCGCTCGCGGTCGCCGGTCCACAGCCGTGGCGTGACCCCGCGCTCGGCGTCGAACTCCGCGTCCAGCTCGTCCCGTACGGAGGTGTCCTCCTGGGGACAGACGGGCTGGGTGTGGCCCGGGGAGACCGCGCCCAGCTCGTCGGGGTCGGTGAGCAGCCGCCGGTAGAGGGCGGAGCGCCGCTGGAGTTCCTCGTGGGTGCCGATGTCGGCGAGGCGGCCGCCGTCCAGGACGGCGATGCGATCGGCGAGGTTCAGGGTGGAGCGGCGATGGGCGATCAGCAGGGTCGTACGGCCCCGCATGACGCCCTTCAGGGCCTCGTGGATCTCGTGCTCGACCCGGGCGTCCACGGCGGAGGTGGCGTCGTCCAGGACCAGCAGGCGCGGGTCGCTGAGGATGGCGCGGGCGAGGGCGACGCGCTGGCGCTGGCCGCCGGAGAGGGTGAGGCCCTGCTCCCCGACCGTGGTGTCGTAGCCGTCGGGCAGCTCGGCGATGAAACGGTCCGCCTGGGCGGCTCGGGCGGCCTTCTCGATCTCCTCCTGGGTGGCGTCCGGGCGGCCGTAGGCGATGTTGCTGCGGACGGTGTCGGAGAAGAGGAACGAGTCCTCCGGGACCAGCCCGATCGCGGACCGCAGCGATTCCAGGGTCAGCTCGCGCACGTCGTGGCCGCCGACGAGGACGGCACCGCGGGTGACGTCGTAGAAGCGCGGCAGCAGCAGGGAGACGGTGGACTTGCCGGAGCCGGAGGAGCCGACGACGGCGAGCGTCTCGCCGGGGCGGATCTCGAAGGAGAGCCCGTCGAGGACGGGGCGGTCGGCGTCATAGCCGAAGGAGACGTCGTCGAACTCGACCGTCGCGGGTGCGTCGGAGGGAAGGTCCTTGGAGCCGTCCTGGAGCGAGGGCTCGGTGTCGATCAGCTCCAGGACCCGCTCGGTACCGGCCCGGGCCTGCTGGCCGACGGTGAGGACCATGGCGAGCATCCGGACCGGGCCGACGAGCTGGGCGAGATAGGTCGAGAAGGCGACGAACGTGCCGAGCGTGATGTGCCCGCGTACGGCCAGCCAGCCGCCGAGGGCCAGCATCGCGACCTGGCCGAGGGCGGGGACGGCCTGGAGGGCCGGGGTGTAGACCGAGTTCAGGCGGACGGTGCGCAGCCGGCCCGCGAAGAGCCTGCGGCCGACCTCCCGGAGCTTCCCGGTCTCCTGCTCCTCCTGCCCGAAGCCCTTCACCACGCGTACGCCGCTGACGGCGCCGTCGACCACGCCCGCGACGGCGGCGGCCTGTGCCTGGGCGTACCAGGTGGAGGGGTGCAGCCGGGTGCGGCTGCGCTTCGCGATGTAGGCGAGGGCGGGGGCGACGGCCAGGGCGACGAGGGTCAGCGGCCACGACAGCCAGGCCATGATCACCAGGGAGATCAGGAAGAGCAGGACGTTCCCGATGGTCATCGGGAGCATGAAGAGCAGGCCCTGGATGAGCTGGAGGTCGCTGGTGGCCCGGCCGACGACCTGGCCGGTGGACAGCTCGTCCTGGCGGCGGCCGTCGAGCCCGGTGATCGTGCCGTACATCTCCGTGCGCAGGTCGTGCTGGACGTCGAGGGCGAGGCGGCCGCCGTAGTAGCGGCGGATGTAGGTGAGGACGTAGACGACCAGGGCGGCGGCGATGAGGAGGCCGGCCCAGGTGGTCATGTCCCTGGTGTGGTCGCTGATGACGTCGTCGATGATCACCTTGGTGATCAGGGGGACGAGAGCCATGACGGCCATGCCCGCCAGGGAGGAGCCGAGGGCGAGAACGACGTCCTTCGGGTGGCGCCATGCGTAGGCCCACAGTCGTCGTGCCCATCCCCGTTTCGGTGTCACACCGGTGCCTTTCAGTCGTCCTGAGCTGCCGGAGACACCAACGCGTTCGGGGGCGGATTTCATCCCGCCGTGGGGGATCGGTTGTTCTTTGTGTGCGGCGGCGCTGTGGCTTGTCGCGCAGTTCCCCGCGCCCCTAAGCGGATGCCCGTACGCGCAAGTAATAGAAGCGGGTCGTTTGGGTCGGGTTCTGGTTGTCGTCGCTGGCCAGGAGGACCTTCAGGGTGTTCTTCGTCCGGCCCGTGATCGTCATGGCCTCGATGTTGTCGAGGAGGGGGTTCGGCTGGGGCTGCTTGGCCGTCGCGCCCAGGGTCGGGCAGGTGGCGAGGTCGGTGAGCAGGGTCTTGCGCATCGCGTGGCGGGGGTCGGCCAGGTAGAGGCGGACGGTGTTGCCCACGCCGGAGGTGAAGCCGCGTTCCAGGACCAGGAAGCGGCCGTCGGGGGTGGCCTGGATCTCGGAGACGCCCAGGCCGGGGTCCGTGCCGTAGGCGTACCGGGGCCCGAGCCGGAAGTGGCCCCGGTGGCGTTCCCAGGTCTGGAAGCGGACGGTGTCGGCGCTGTCGCCGGAGAGGGCGTACTCCATGGAGGCGACCAGGGTGCGACCGCCGGGCAGCAGGGTCAGGCCCTCGAAGGTGCCGTTGGGCCGGCCGCGGCCCGCGGGGGTCACGCGCAGGTCGTCCGGGACCGGGAGGCGGTCGAGGATCTTGCCGGTGCGGGAGTAGCGGCGTACGGACGGCTCGGTCTCGGAGGTGATCAGGCGGGTGCCGTCCCGGTCGACGACCAGGCCCTCGGAGTCGAGCGCGGTCCCGGTCTCGTCGGTGAGCGGGAGGACGGAGCGGGGCTTCAGCGTCCCCGCGTCCAGGCGGAACAGCGACGAGCGGTCGGAGAGGGCGGCGAGCGAGCCGTCGCTGTCGACGGCGAGCGCGGAGATGTTGCCGACGAAGGTGTCCTCGTACGTCGTCTTGTCGAGCGCGTCGGAGAAGCGGTCGATGGAGACGGACGGCGAGCAGGCGTGCGAGGTCCGCGCGTGGGCGGGGCCGGCGGCGGTCAGGCAGGTGGCCGCCGTCAGGCCTGCGGTGAGAAGGGCGAGGCGGGTTCTCAGGGGCATGGGCGTCACCGTAGGACGGGCCGGTGACGCCGGGTAGGCCGCGGGGTGAAGGGTCGGCTCGTGGTGAAGGGTCAGCTCGCGGCCAGGTCCTTGTGGATGACCTTGGCCACGGCCTGGATGGTCGCGATGCCGTAGTTCATGGTGCTGTTGCCGTGGGTGAGCACGGTCATCACATAGTCGTGGCCGCCGCCCTTGAACGCGCCGACGCTGTGCACCCGCCAGCCGTTCGTGGAGCGTTGCAGCCAGCCGTTCTTGACGGCCACGGTGACGCCCGAGGGCACCCCGTACGGCGTGCCCCAGCGCTGGGACGAGACGACCTGGCCCATCAACTTCAGGATGTAGGAACGGGAGTTGTCGCTCAGGACCGTGTTCTTGGCGGTGAGGAGCTTCAGCAGCTTCTGCTCGTCGGTGACGGTGATCTGGGTCAGTCCCCAGTAGCCGTTCGCGCCGGGCTTGGTCTGGGTCATGCCGGCGGCGCTGAGGAAGCCCTTGATCTTCGTCATGCCGAGCTGCTTCCACAGGGTGGAGGTCGCCGCGTTGTCCGACTTGGTGATCATGGCCTTGGCGAGGGTGTTCTCGCGGTCGGTGAGATACCGGTTCGTCTTCTTCGCGTCCCAGAGCAGGGTGGCGAGAACAGTCACCTTGACGACGCTGGCCGAGTCGTAGGCGGAACTCGCGCGCAGCGTGCAGGTGGTGTTGGTACTGCGGTCGTGGAGGCCCACGGCGACGGTGCCCTTGCGGGTGGCGAGCGCGGCGGTGATGTCCTTTTTCAGCTTGGCGGCGAGGCCGGCCTTGGCCGAGGTGCAGGTCACGGTCGGCGTGGCAGCGGCGGCGGGCGTGGCGGTGGCGACAAGCGGCACGAGCACACCCGTACCCACGGCCGCCGCCAGCACTCTCGCCCGGCGGGATATCCCAGAAGTCATGCACCCTTGACTCGCGGACCGGGGGCAAAGGTTGTAGGCGTTGGTGAAGGCTTGTACGAGTCGTTACCGGGAGGCGACGTGACCGCTGTCGGGTGCGGGCAGTCTGGCGCCCCTGCTCTCCGCGATGCGGTGAACGTCGCGCAGGGCCTCGGTCATCCGGGCCACCAGGAAACGGAGCTGCGCGGTGGTGACCTTGTGGTCGGCGAGCATGTCGGTGGCGTGGTCCAGGAGCCGGGCCGACATACCCAGTTGCACGGACTCGATGTCGTCGGCCACGCGGGAAAGGTATCCGGTTCCGTCGCCGACGAGGTAGCAGGGCTTGCCTCCCTGACCGGACCAGGGGAGCAGTCTCATGGTTTCGGCCTGACCGCCGCCGGTCACGCGGTCACCTCCATGCCGTGGATGACCCGCGGGGCGATGTCGATGCCGTGCACGGCGATCCGCAGGGCCCGTCCTCGGGCCTGCCGCCGCCGGGCTTCCTCGCGCCGCTCATGGGCGACCAGATAGGGGCGGACCAAGGTGTTGTCCTCACCACGCAGGGGACGGGAGCCGGCCTGACGGTCGGTCCGCCCTTTTGGGGATGTGGGGGTGGAAGGTCGGCTTCCCACCGCAAGGCGATGGCGGCCCAGGCCGGGAAGCAGGAACCGCAACAGCGGCTCGGCGAGACGGGCGATACGGTGACGCATGTCTTCAACTCCGTAGGTCCGTTAGGGGCGTTGATGGCCACACCCCCGGACCGGTCGACACGGCCGCGGGGGTATCGCTTTGTGTAGCGATCCACTCACAGAGTGAGAGGTGCCGGGCTAGGCTCGCCAGAGGGTGCGGTGTGACCAGGCATTTGTCGCAAGGGAGTGGCCATGACCAGCACGTACGGTGACTGGCTCAAGCAGCAGCGCGAGGCGGCAGGGCTGACGCAACAGCAAGTGGCCGACATGGCGGTCATGACCCGGTCGCACATCTCGCACATCGAGGCGAGGCGCCGCATTCCGTCGAAGGAGGACGCGCGGCGCCTGGACAGGGCGTTGAACACGGGGAATGTGCTGAGCAGCTTCCTGCCGCAGGATGACCGAGCAGTTGCTGATCACTTCGCGGCGGCGCTGGAGCTCGAACAACAGGCAACAATGATCCGCGAGTTCGCGCTGTCCCATGTGCCCGGCATCCTGCAAACGGAGAGGTACGTACGTGCGGTCCTGAGCACCGCTTTCCCCCCGTGGAGTGAAGAGGAGTGTGACAGGCTCGTCGTCACACGGCTTGAGCGATCAAAGATCCTCTCCGACCCACTGACGCCCGTAGTGTGGGCGCTGCTGGACGAGGCAGTGCTGCGCCGCCCAGTCGGTGGCCAGGAGGTCATGGCGGAACAGCTCGTGCACATCGTCCGCTTGGTCGAGGCCGAGCGCGTGCGCGTACACGTGGTGCCGTTCGGCCTGGGCGCCCATCCGCTGCTGCACAGCATGGTGACGCTGATGTGGTTCGAGGATCAGCCGCCGGTGGCCTATACAGAGGGCCTCCATATGGGCAAGGTGCACGACTCCCCGGCCCTGGTCCAGCGCATTCAGGGCGCCTACGATCTCGCACTGAGCGATGCACTGCCATTGAGGGAGTCACTCGCCCTGCTCAAGGCGACAGCGAAGGAATACGGACACCATGACTGAGCGCACGATACCGAATGCTGCCGCACTCAGCGGCTGGCGCAAGTCGTCGTACAGCGGGAACGACGGAGGCAGCTGCGTCGAGGTGCTGGACGACTACGGATCAGGCCTTCCGGTCCGGGACTCCAAGAACCCGCAGGGCCCGGCGTTGGTCTTTGGCTCTGATGGTTGGTCATCGTTCATCACCGCCATCAAACAGCACCTCTCCCAAAACCCCTGAGCACTCCCCCCTCCCCCGTTCACCCGTCGCTCATTCGAGCGCATCAATGGCGACTGCCTCCCACGTGCTCACGCTTTACGAAGGATGGGTGGCATGAGCCCGGGATTCTCGTACCTGCACGACCCTCACAGCACGGGGCACGTGATCGCCACAGTGCGCACACTCATGCGCACCGACGGCTTGAATGTCTCTCTGGCGGCCATCGCCCGTAGCTGCGGCACGTCACGCAACTTCCTTTATTCCAACTGGAAGTCGGCTACCGCGCTGCACCTGCTCGCGCTCAGGACGGAACTGGCGCACGCCTTCGACAAGGCTCAGCGCACCTGTCCCAGCGACGGCACCGTCACAGGAATCACCCACCACCTGACCGAAGTCGCGCGCACCATCCGTCGCCATCCGACCACGGCCGCCATCGCCCGCTCCTCCCCGGGGGCCTTCACGACCGCGCACAGCGTGATCGAGGGCCCACTGGTACGGGTCGCCACGGAACGGATCAGCGATCTGCTCCACCCGCTCTCCCCGGATGGCGGGATCTGGGGCGACGCCGCGCTGAACACCAGGCCCTGGAAAATCCTCTGGATCGGCCGCCCCACCGCCCTCTGCCCCGAAGCCGCCGGCAACCAGGCCTGGGAGGACACGCTGGACAGCGTCTTCGCCCAGCTGCTCCAAGACCTGCTCACCCCCTGGAGCACATCTCCGTAACGTCCCGTCCAGCGGGTCATCCACAGCCTGCTCCCAGACAGGACACAGTCCGCCCCCATCGGCGGTGTGCATCGTGCAGGGGTGACATCTGCCACCGAACCCCAGATCCGCACCGCCGCCCCGCGCTGGTCGCTGCCCGCTCTGCTCGCGATCCTCGCCCTGGCCGCGGTGCTCTACTCCTGGAACCTGTCCGGCTCGAGCCTCAACAGCTTCTACAGCGCGGCCGTGCTGAGCGGCACGCAGAGCTGGAAGGCGTGGTTCTTCGGCTCGCTCGACGCAGGCAACTTCCTCACCGTCGACAAGCCGCCGCTCGCGCTGATGGTCATGGGCCTGTCGTGCCGGGTCTTCGGGTACGGCACCTGGCAGATGATGGCGCCGATGGTCGTGGCGGCGCTGGCCACGATCTGGATCCTGCACTCCTCCGTGAAGCGGGTGTTCGGGCACGCGGCGGCGGCCGTGGCCGCCCTGGTCCTGGCCCTCACGCCGATCACGGTCGCCATCAACCGGGACAACAACCCCGACACGCTGCTGGTGTTCCTGATGGTGGCGGGCGCCGCCCTCGGCCTGCGGGCCGTACGCAACGGGCGGCTGCTGCCGCTGCTCGGTTCGGCGGCCTGCTTCGGGCTCGCCTTCAACACCAAGATGCTCCAGGGGTACATCGCGCTGCCCGCCGTGTTCGCGGTGTATCTGTACGCGGCCGGGCCGGCGTTGGTGAAGCGGATCGTGAACCTGCTGGCCGCCGCTGTGGTGCTGGCCCTCTCCAGCTTCTGGTGGGCGGCGGCCGTGTCGCTGGTGCCCGCCTCCGAGCGGCCGTACATCGGCGGTTCGACTGACGGGACCGCCTGGAACCTGATCATGGGCTACAACGGCCTCGGCCGGATCCTCGGCGGCGAGGGCAACGGCGGAGGCGGCGGGGGCGGAGGCGGCGGCTTCTCCGGCACCGCGGGCCTCGGCCGGATGTTCAACGACATCCTCGGCGGCCAGATCTCCTGGCTGCTCCCCTTCGCGACCCTCGCGCTCATCGGCGGCCTGGTGCTGTGCGGACGCGCCCCGCGTACGGATCTCACCCGGGCAGCGTTCGTGCTGTGGGGCGGCTGGACCGCTCTGCACTATCTGACCTTCGCCCTGGCCGAGGGCACGATGCACCCGTACTACACGACCGCGCTCGCCCCGGGCATCGCGGCGCTGTGCGGAGGCGGCGGCGTACTGCTGCTGCGCGCCTTCCGGGCCGACCGGCGGTGGGCCTGGGTGCTGCCGCTCGGGCTGGGCGTCACGGCCGTCTGGGCCGCGGTGCTACTGCGGCGGGCCTCCGGCTGGAACACCTGGCTGTGGCCTGCCGTCCTGGTCGTCATGGCGCTGGCGATCGCGGGGCTGTTCGTCTTCCGCTCCGGCGGCTCGGGCCTTCGGCTGCGGTTGCTGGCCGTGTCGGTGACGGCGGCGATCGTCGCGGCGGTGGCGGGTCCGGCCGCGTACGCCTGGTCGGTGCCGTCCGGGTCGAGCGGCGGCGGTGGCATGGGCGGTACGAACCCGACCGCGGGCCCGTCGACGGGCAGCGGCTTCGGCGGGCCCGGGGGCGGTGGCGGTGGCGGCCGTGGGTTCCCGGGCGGTTCCGGTGACGGGATGCCGGGTGGGGGTGGCGGTGGCCAGCAGGGCGGGAACGCGCAGGCGGGTGGCGGCGACGCCCAGGCCGGTGGAGGCAACGCCCAGGCCGGTGGCGGGTTCCCGGGTGGTGGGGCGCCGTCCGGCGGGCAGGGCGGCCAGAGCGGGCAGGCCCCCGGCGGCGGTACGGCCGAGAACGGCACGAGCGGTCAGCCCGGCGGCCCCGGCGGTGGCGGCATGGGCGGCGGCGCGAGCAGCGAGCTCATCTCGTACCTGAAGAAGCACCAGGACGGCGCCGAGTGGCTGCTGGCCGTGTCCAGTTCGCAGGGCGCGGCCCAGCTCATCGTGAGCAGCGGGGAGCCCGTCATCTCCATGTGGGGCTGGTCCGGCTCCGACAAGGCGATGACCCTGGCCAAGCTCAAGGAGCTGGTGAAGAAGGGCGAACTGCACTACATCCAGCTCGGCGGCGGCATGGGCGGCGGCCCCGGCGGCGGCAGCAGTGTCAGCTCCGAGGTGACGGCGTGGGTGCAGAAGCACGGCACGGCGGTGAAGGAGAGCGAGTACAGCAAGAGCACGAGTTCGGACTCGAACACGGAATCGGGCTCCGCCTCGTCGTCGCAGTCGAACCAGTCCAATCAGTCGACCCAGTCGGCGATCTACCGCCTGGACGCGTCCGACGTCGGCTGAATCCCTCGCGACTGCGAACGAATGGCCCCCGGCCTCTCGGTCCGGGGCCGTTCCCGCGTCCCCGATCATGTACACGGGTGTCCGGCGAACGGGTGAAGGGAAACGCAGCGGTGGGCTACTGCCTCGAGATGAGCACCGGCGACATGAGAACGGTGGTGCGGCTGCTCACGGCAGTGGAGCGGACCGAGGGGCAGGAGCGCACACTCGCCCGCGTGCGCACGGAGTGCGAGCGGACCGACGCCCGCTTCCGGGAGCAGGGCATCTGCCTCGACGTCTCCATCAGCCGGGCCCTGGACGAGCTGATCGACGGCACCCCGAGCACCGACCTCTGTCCTGCCTACAGCTACGCCTTCTACCAGGCCGTCGCGGCGCACTTCTCCGACCCCGCCGACCTCGGCGCCTGGCGCCGGCCGACGTGGTTCCTCGCCATGGACGATGAACTGGCCCGGCACGGCGTACCGTCCGACCTGCTCCCGGGCACGTTCCTGTTCAGCGGCCCGCCGCTGCGGCTGCCCCACCCCGGCGACGCGGTGCCCGCGATCGGCACGCTGCCGGCCCGGCGCGCCGCCGACCTCGCCGACGCCTACACGCGCGTGCTCGACCGCCTCGACCCCGAATTCCGTGGCGCGGCCCGCCGGTTCGTCGACGCCATGCGGTTCGAGGCGGAGGAGTGGGAGAGCGCGCGGAAGCTCGGGACGAACCCTGACATGCTGCTCTTCTGGTTCCACTGATCCCTGCCGGAACTCTTGACGCCTCCTTTCCCGCCGGGATACTTGCGGTCGACAGCGCGCCAACTGCCGTGTCGTTCAAGGGCTTTGTGTGGACGGTGGCGCCGCTTGTCCGAGATCCCGAACGTCGTGCGAAGTTTCGCAAGTTTCGTGACGACCACCCCCACAGGAGGATCCGCACATGAGCCCACGCAAGGCACTCATAGCCGCCCTGACCGCCGCTCTGCTGGCCGGCCCCGGCGTCGCCCAGGCCGCCACCCCGCAGACCACCGCGGCACCCGCCCCGGCCCGCGACCGCGCCGCAGCGGCCACCATCACCTGGTCCCTCGTCCGCGCGAGCAACCCCACCGAGGACCAGCGCTCGGCCTACGACCTGATCACCAAGGCCATGAACGCCGCCGTGGCCCGCTACAACAACCTCAGCGACCTGGGCAAGACCATCACCGTCCGCTACGAGCCGGGCGTCCCCACCGCCGACGGCAACATCAACGGGACGATCCGCTTCGGCAGCAACCGCAGCTACATGAACGAGCGGACGGCCCTGCACGAGACCGCCCACACCCTCGGCGTGGGCACGAGTTCGGGCTGGTCCCGTCTCGGCGGCAGCGGCACCTGGACCGGCGGACAGGCCACCGCGCTCGTCAAGCAGTACGACGGCTCCGGCGCCAAGATCTCCACCGGCGGCGGGCACTTCTGGCCCTACGGCCTGAACTACGACAACGAGTGGTCGGGCACCGCGGCCGACCGGCACGTCCACATCGTCGCCGCGATGGTCCGCGACGGACTGTAGGCCCTGCTTGTTCGCAGGCCGGCGCTCAGTCCAGATGCGTCGGCGCGAACATCCGCAGCACGGCCGGGAGCAGGACCACCGAGGGCCCGGGCGAACCGAGTGCCTTCGCGAGGTCCTGCTCCAGGGTCTGAGGGGTCGTACGGACCCCGGGGACGCCGAAGGACTCCGCCAGTGCCACGTAGTCCGGCCGGGTCAGTTCCGTCGCGGTCGCCTCGCCGAACGCGTCGCTCATGTACTCGCGCAGGATGCCGTAGCCGCCGTCGTCGACGATCAGCCAGGTGACGTTCAGGTCGTACTGGCGGGCCGTCGCCAGCTCGGCGATCGAGTACAGGGCGCCGCCGTCGCCGGAGACCGCGAGGACCGGCCGGGTCGGGTCGGCCGCCGCGGCGCCGAGTGCCGCCGGGAAGCCGTAGCCGAGGCCGCCCGCGCCCTGGGCGGAGTGCATGTGGTTGGGGCCCTTGGCGTCGAAGGCCGACCAGGCCCAGTAGGCCAGGATCGTCATGTCCCAGAAGGACGGGGAGTCGGCGGGCAGCGCCCTGCGGACGGACGCCAGCACGTCCTGCTCCAGGGTGAGTTCCTGGGAGGCGATGCGCTCGGCGACCTTGGCGAGCACCTCGCGAACGCGCTCCGGAGCGTCCGGGTCCTGGCGTTCCGACACCGTCTCCAGCAGCGCCTGCAGCGCGAGGCGGGCGTCCGCGTGGATGCCCAGGGCCGGGTGGTTGGACTCCAGCTTGCCGAGGTCGGCCTCGATCTGGACGACCCGGCCGCGCGGCTTGAACGTGTGGTAGTTCGAGGAGAGTTCCCCGAGGCCCGAGCCGACCACCAGGAGGACGTCCGCGTCCTCAAGGAAGTCCGTGGTGTGCCGGTCCTCGATCCAGGACTGGAGCGACAGCGGGTGCTTCCAGGGGAACGCGCCCTTGCCGCCGGGGGTCGTCACGACCGGCGCCCGGACCAGCTCCGCGAGCTGCTTCAGCTTGCCCGAGGCGTCCGCCCGTACGACTCCCCCGCCCGCGATGATCGCCGGACGTTCGGCGTGGGACAGCAAGTGGGCGGCGACCGCGGTCAGTTCGGGGCGCGGCGGCAGTTCCTCGGGGAAGGCGTCGCCGCCCGTCACGACCGGGATCGCGGTCTCGGCGAGCAGCACGTCCTGCGGGATCTCCACCCACACCGGGCCGTGCGGGGCGGTCAGTGCCGACTTCCAGGCCGCCTCGATGGCGGACGGGATCTGCGACTGGGTGCGCACGGTGTGGACCGACTTCACGACGCCCCGGAACGAGGCGGCCTGGTCGGGCAGCTCGTGCAGATAGCCGTGCCGGCCGCCGCCCAGGCCTGCGCTGGGGATCTGGCTGCCGATCGCCAGCACGGGCGCGGAGGCGGCCGCCGCCTCCTGGAGCGCGGCCAGGGAGGTCAGGGCGCCCGGCCCCGTGGAGAGCAGCAGGGGTGCGGCCTCGCCCGTGATCCGGCCGTAGGCGTCGGCGGCGAACCCGGCGTTGTTCTCCACCCGCAGGCCGATGTACCTGAGGTCCGATCGGCGCAGGGCGTCGAACATGCCGAGCGCGTGCTGGCCGGGCAGACCGAAGACGGTCGTCGCGCCCAGCCCGGCCAGCGTCTCCACGACCAGGTCTCCGCCGTTGCGGCCGGGTGGAGGGTTGAGGGCGGCCTCCGTCTGGGCGGGCGTCGGGCGGAGCACCAGGTCGTGGTCGTGAGTCACTTCGCTTCCGAGTCCTTCCGGGCCGCGGCGATCTGGCGGGACATGATCGTGGTCAGTTCGTACGCCGTGTGGGACGCGGCCACCGACGTGATCTCGGCGTGATCGTACGCGGGGGCCACCTCGACGACGTCGGCGGAGACCAGGTTGCAGGAGGCCAGCCCGCGCAGGATCTCCAGCAGTTCGCGCGAGGTCATGCCGCCGGCCTCGGGCGTGCCGGTGCCGGGCGCGTGGGCCGGGTCGAGGCAGTCGATGTCGATGGAGATGTACAGCGGCCGGTCGCCGATGCGCTGGCGCAACTGGTCGGCGACCTCGTCGGCACCGCGCCGGTAGACGTCCGCCGAGGTGACGATGCCGAAGCCCATCTTCTCGTCGTCGGTCAGGTCCTGCTTGCCGTAGAGCGGGCCGCGGGTGCCGACGTGGGACAGGGCGGAGGTGTCGAGGATGCCCTCCTCGACCGCGCGCCGGAAGGGCGTTCCGTGGGTGTACTCGGCGCCGAAGTAGGTGTCCCAGGTGTCGAGGTGGGCGTCGAAGTGCAGCAGGGCCACCGGGCCGTGCTTCTTCGCGACCGACCGCAGCAGGGGCAGCGCGATGGTGTGGTCGCCGCCGAGGGTCATCATGCGGGCGCCGGTGCCGAGCAGGTCGTCCGCGGCCGCCTCGACGGTCTCGACGGCCTCGTTGATGTTGAACGGGTTCACGGCGATGTCGCCGCCGTCCGCCACCTGCGCGAGGGCGAAGGGCGAGGCGTCCTGCGCCGGGTTGTACGGGCGCAGCAGCCGGGACGCCTCGCGGATCGCGTTGCCGCCGAAGCGGGCGCCCGGCCGGTACGAGACACCCGAGTCGAACGGCACGCCCACCACGGCGACATCGGCCCGTCCGCCGACCTCGTCCAGCCGGGGCAGCCGGGCGAAGGTCGCGGGACCCGCGTACCGCGGCACACGGGAGGAGTCGACGGGCCCGCGGGGAGTCTCGTTGCTGCTCATGAAGAAATGCCTTCTTTCCTACGCTTCATCGCGTATGTACTGCTTGCCTTATGACCTTACCGGGGAGTCGCGGCCGGTTCGGACGCGAGTGCGGACTCGGGTTCGGGTGCCCGTCCCGCGAGCCGCTCGCGCCAGGCGGCGAGGACCGCGGCGTCGGTGGCCGGGGTGGCGAAGGAGACGGCCAGATAGGCGGCGAGCGAGGCGAGCAGCCCGTAGTAGACGGGCTCGTTGGCGAGGATGCCGTACGTCGCCATCAGGGTGACGACCGCGAGTCCGCCGACCACGACGGAGGCGAGAGCGCCGTGGACCGTACCCCGCTTCCACAGCAGCCCGCCGAGGATCGGCACGAGCAGGCCGCCGACGAGGAGGTTGTACGCGACGGTCAGCGCCTCCACGACGTTGTCGATGGCGATGGCCGTGCAGATGACCGCGAGCCCCATGATCAGGATGAAGAGACGGTTGCCCTTCACCTCGTCGTGGTCCTCCGAGCCTTCGGCCGGTGCCTTGACCATGCCCCGCAGCCGGGACCAGATGTCGTTGTTGGCGACGGTCGCGCAGGCGATCAGCGCGCCGGAGGACGTCGACATCACGGCGGCCAGGGCGGCGGCCAGCACCAGCCCCCGCACTCCGACGGGCAGTTCCTCCTTCACGATGGTCGCGAAGGCGTCGTCCGGGCTGCCGAGCTTCGGGTACAGCACCTTGGCCGCGGTACCGATGACGGCGCCGGCGAGGGCGTACACGAGGCAGTAGGTACCGGCGACGGTCCCGCCCCACTTGGCGGTCGTGTCGCTGCGGGCGGTGAAGACGCGCTGCCAGATGTCCTGCCCGATGAGCATGCCGAAGGTGTAGATCAGCACGTAGGTGAAGATCGTCTCGCCGCCGATGCCGAGGGGGTCGAAGTACTCAGTGGGCAGCTCGGCCTTCATCTCGCTGAACCCGCCGGCCTTCACCACGGCGATCGGCAGCAGCAGGAGCAGCACGCCGATGGTCTTCACGACGAACTGCACCATGTCCGTCAGGGTGATCGACCACATCCCGCCGAGGGTGGAGTACGCGACGACGATCGAGCCGCCGAGGACGATCGCGAGCGTGCGGTTCATGTCGAACAGGACGTCGAAGATCGTGGCGTACGCGATGGTCGAGGTCACCGCGAGCATGAGGGTGTACGCCCACATGACGAGCCCGGAGATCACTCCGGCCCGGCCGCCGTAGCGCAGGTCGAGCATCTCGGAGACGGTGTAGACCTTCAGCCGGGCGATGCGGGCGGAGAAGAAGACGGACAGGGCGAGCAGGCCGAGGCCGATGGTGAAGACCATCCAGGCGCCGGAGAGGCCGTACTGGTAGCCGAGCCCCACACCGCCGATGGTGGAGGCGCCGCCGAGGACGATCGCCGCCATGGTGCCGGAGTACATGGCCGGGCCGAGCCGGCGGCCCGCCACCAGGAACTCGCTCTTGGAGCGGGCGCGGCGCATGCCCCACCAGCCCATGGCCAGCATTCCGGCCAGGTAGACGACGATCACGAGGTAGTCGACGGCCATGGGGCCTCCTTCGCGCACGCACAGGGCGCAGGGCTCGGTCGCGGGGGACGAGGTTGACGAGGACTGACACTAGGTGGCCGGAAAGCGACTGCGAAGTGTACGTTTCATCTATTCGAGCGGCCTTGGCTGGAGGGAACGCACACCATGCCGGACCCGGCGGTCCCCCCGACACCTCCCGTCCTCCTCACGTCCCTCCTGGCCAGAGAGGACCTCTCCCTGCGCCGGATCGCCGGTCCGGAGGACGCCGGAACTGTCGTCCACTGGGTGCACACCTCGGAGATGGCGGACCCGTATCCGTATCTGCTGGGCGGGGAGCTGCTGCTCACGGCGGGCGTGCACATCCCTGAGGCGGCGGGCTCCGGGACGTACTTCGACGACTACGTGTCCCGGATCGTCGCGGCGGGCGGCGCGGCCCTCGGCTTCGGGGTGGCGCCGGTGCACGACACGGTGCCGAGGGCGCTGGTCGCGGCCTGCGAGACACACGGGCTGCCGCTGCTTGAGGTGCCGCCGCAGACCACCTTCTCGGGCGTGGCCCGCGCGGTCTGGCAGCTCATGGCCCAGTCCCGCCTGGCCGAACTCCGCCGCGTCACAGAGGCCCAGCAGAGCCTCGCCTCCGCCGCCTCCCGCCCCGACCCGGTCCCCTCGGTCCTCCGCCAGCTCGCCCAGCGCCTGGGCGGCTGGGCAGCGCTGTACGGACCGGAGGGGGCGGAGATCGCGGGGGCGGGGAGGAAGCCCGGGGAGGAGGTGGCCTCGGCACTGGCGGGGCTGGCGGGGGTGGTGCGGCCGGTGGGTGAGGGGTCCGGCGGATCCCCCCACCCCACCTCCGCCACCGACACCACCGCCGGTCTCCACCTCGCGGCCTACGCGCTCGGTGCCGGGCGCGGGTTCGTGCTCGGGGTCGCTACCCCGCAGCGGGCGCCGGGGGATCACACCGTCGTATCCGTCGCCGCCGTGCTCCTCTCGCTGCTCACCGGCGAGCAGCAGAGCGGCACCGGTGCCGCCCGTTCCTCGGCGCTGGTGCGGCTGCTGCTGGGCGCGCCGCCCGAGGACGTCGCGCCGCTGCTCGGCGGTGAGCGGTGGGTCGTCGTGCGGGCCCGGCCGGACGGGGAGGGCGCTCCGAACGCCGTCGCGGCCTCCGCGCTGGGCGCCGCGCTCGGTTCCGCCCTGGTCGACCCGGCGGGCGACGTCGTACGGGTCCTGGTCCCGGCCGACCGGGCACCGGCCCCGCTGCCCGGCTGGACCCTGGGCGTCAGCGCCGCCGTCGCCCCGCACGACTGGCCCGCCGCCGACACCCAGGCGGCCCGCGCCCTGGCCCGGGCCCGCGCCACCCGGACCCCGCTGCTGCGGCACGGCCCGCGCCCCGCCCTCGCCGACCTGGTCCCGCCCGACGAGGCGGCGGCCCACGCCCGCACCCTCCTCGCCCCCGTCACGGCACACCCCGCGCTCACCGAGACCCTGCGCACCTGGCTGTCCCTGCACGGCAGTTGGGACCGCACGGCCGTCGCCCTGTCCGTGCACCGCAACACCGTGCGGCAGCGCATCACCCGGTGCGCGACGCTGCTGGAGACGGACCTCGAGGACCCGGACGTACGGATGGAACTCTGGTTCGCGCTACGGCACATCTGAGTACGTGAGCGGGGCCGCTCTGAGTACGTGACGCACATCCCAGCGTTCGATACGCCAGGGACGCCCACAGGCGGCTGCTCCACAATGGTTGTCATGCCGATACCCGGGACACCCAGCCGCGCCGAACTCGTCGACCACCTCGTCAGGACGCGCATCGCGGGCGACGTCGCCACCCCCCGCGAGAACAACCTTTCCCACTACCGCAAGCTGGCGAACAACGACCGCCACTACTGGCTCGGCCTGGAACTCGGCGCCCGCTGGACCGACGAGCAGGACGTCCTCGCGGTGATGGCGGAACGGGTGGGCGTGAACGACGATCCCGAGCACCGGTACGGCCAGGACACCATCGACCCGGAGCTGACCGTCGCCGGGCTCGAGCGCATGGCCGGGCGGCTGCGCAAGGCGGCGGACGGGCAGCAGCGGGTGCTGTTCGCCACCGGCCACCCCGGCGGCCTGCTGGACGTGCACCGCGCGACCGCGTCAGCGCTGCGCGCGGCGGGCTGCGAGATCGTGGTCATCCCGGAGGGCCTGACGACCGAGGAGGGCTACGTCATGCAGTTCGCGGACGTGGCGGTGCTGGAGCACGGCGCCACCCTCTGGCACACCCACTCGGGCGAACCGATGAAGGCGATCCTGACGGCCCTGGAGCGCGAGGGCCGCCCGCTGCCCGACCTGGTCGTCGCCGACCACGGCTGGGCGGGATACGCGGGCCAGCACGGCGTCGACTCCGTCGGCTACGCCGACAGCAACGACCCGGCCCTCTTCCTCGCCGAGGCGGAGGGCACCGTGCAGGTGACGGTGCCCCTCGACGACCACGTGGTCAGCCCGCGCCACTACGACCCGATGACGGCGTACCTGCTGGCGGAGGCGGGCCTCAGCTAGAAGACGGGCTCAAGCGCCCTGGTCGCGCGGGACGCGGACCACGCCCTCTTGGATCACGGAGATGGCCAGCCGCCCGTCCTGCGTGTAGATACGAGCCTGTCCCAGTCCCCGGCCGCCGTACGCGGACGGGGACTCCTGGTCGTACAGCAGCCACTCGTCGGCCCGGAACGGCCGGTGGAACCACATCGCGTGGTCCAGCGAGGCCCCGACCACGTCACCGACGGCCCAGCCGCCGCGGCCGTGCGCGAGCAGCACGGAGTCGAGCAGCGTCATGTCGGAGACGTAGGTGGCGAGGACGACGTGCAGCAGCGGATCGTCAGCCAGTTTGCCGTTGGTGCGGAACCACACCTGCGAGTGCGGCTCACGCGGCTCGCCGAACTTCCCGTACGGCGGCTCCTCGACGTACCGCAGATCGACGGCCGCCCGCGCCTCCGCGAACTTCTCGACCACGGCCGGGTCGATATGGCCGTACCCGCGCAGCCGTTCCTGCCCGGTGGGCAGCGTGGCGGGATCGGGCGAGGCCGGCATGGGCTCCTGATGGTCCAGCCCGTCCTCGTACACCTGGAACGACGCCGAGAGATGGAAGATCGGCTTGCCGTGCTGGACGGCGACCACCCGGCGGGTGGTGAAGGAGCGGCCGTCGCGGATCCGGTCGACGGTGTAGACGATGGGCGCGCCGGGATCCCCGGGGCGCAGGAAGTACGCGTGCAGGGAGTGCGCGGGCCGGTCCTCGGGGACCGTACGCCCGGCGGCGACGAGCGCCTGCGCCGCGACCTGCCCGCCGAAGACCCGTGGGACGACGGCGGACCGGGACCGGCCGCGGAAGATGTTCTCCTCGATCTGCTCGAGGTCGAGCAGAACGAGGAGATCCTGAAGTGCCTGGCTCATGAGAACTGTTGTACCGGCCTGTGACGACAGTCGGTTTACAGGCCCATATCCTTCGCGATGATCGACTTCATGATCTCGCTGGTGCCGCCGTAGATGCGGTTGACGCGGTTGTCCGCGTACAGGCGCGCGATGGGGTACTCGTTCATAAAGCCGTAGCCGCCGTGCAACTGGAGGCAGCGGTCGATCACGCGGTGCGCGACCTCGGTGGTGAACAGCTTGGCGGAGGCGGCCTCGGCGGGGGTGAGCTCACCGGCGTCCAGGGCTTCGGTCGCGCGGTCGACGACGGCCTCGGCGGCGTCCACCTCGGCCTGGCAGGCGGCCAGCTCGAACTTGGTGTTCTGGAAGGACGCGACCGTCTTGCCGAAGACGGTGCGGTCCTGGACGTACTGCTTGGCGAACCGTACGGCGGCCTTGGCCTGGGCGTAGGCGCCGAAGGCGATGCCCCAGCGCTCGGAGGCCAGGTTGTGGCCGAGGTAGTAGAAGCCCTTGTTCTCCTCGCCGAGGAGGTCCTCGACGGGGACCTTGACGTCGACGAACGCCAGCTCGGCGGTGTCGGAGGTCTTCAGGCCGAGCTTGTCGAGCTTGCGGCCGACGGAGTAGCCCTCGGCTTTGGTGTCCACGGCGAAGAGGGAGATGCCGTGGCGGCGGTCCTCGGCGGTCGGCGCGGAGGTGCGGGCGCAGACGATCATGCGGTCGGCGTGCACACCGCCGGTGATGAAGGTCTTGGCGCCGTTGAGGACGTAGTGCGTGCCGTCCTCGGAGAGCTTGGCGGTGGACTTCATGCCCGCGAGGTCGGAACCGGTGCCCGGCTCGGTCATCGCGATGGCCCACATCTCCTCGCCGGAGACGAACTTGGGCAGGAACCGCTTCTTCTGCTCGTCGGTGGCGAGCATCTTGATGTAGGGCAGGGCGAGCAGCACGTGCACGCCGGAGCCGCCGAACGCGACGCCCGCGCGAGCGGTCTCCTCGTAGAGCACGGCCTCGAACTTGTGGCTCTCCAGGCCCGCGCCGTCGAACTCCTCCGGCACGTTGATGCCGAAGACCCCCAGCTCACCGAGCTTGTAGTAGAAGTCGCGCGGCGCCTGGCCGGCGGCGAACCACTCGTCGTACACCGGCACGACCTCGGCCTCGATGAAGGCGCGAATGGTCTCCCGGAACGCCTCGTGATCCTCGTTGAACACCGTACGGCGCACGCCGCCACCTCCACGGACCTCGGTATGTCTAAGCGCTTGCTCACCCCAAGATACCGGCGAGTATCAACAAGCGTCCAGGGTGGGAGTGGGGTAACGCTCGTCACGCCGAGGGGCGGGAGTGCCTTGGGGGCGCGGGCCGTCACTCCCCCGCCGCCGCGAACGCCCCCCGCGCCATCCGGTGCAGCAGCTCCGCCACAGCACCCCGCCCGGCCAACGCCCCGGCCCTCCCCAGATGGGGCGTCGAGTTCAGCAGCCCGAACACCGAATGCACGGCCGAGCGCGCGGCGGGCTCCCCCAGCCCGGGGTACACCTCCCGCACCACCCCCACCCACAGCTCCACGTACTGCCGCTGCAACTGCCGCACCATCTTCCGGTCACTGTCCCGGAGGCGATCCAGCTCCCGGTCGTGCAGGGTGATCAGTGGACGGTCGTCGAGCGCGAAGTCGATATGCCCCTCGATCAGCGAGTCGAGGACCACCCCCGCCCCCACACCCCCGTCCGCCTCCGCCTCCGACAACCGCCGCTTCGCCCCGGTCAGCAACTGTCCGCTGATCCCCACCAGCAGCTCCGCGAGCATCGCGTCCTTGCCCGCGAAGTGCCGGTAGAGACCGGGCCCGCTGATCCCCACCGCGGCGCCTATCTCGTCGACTCCGACCCCGTGGAAGCCACGCTCGGCGAAGAGCCGGGCGGCCTCCTTGAGGATCTGCTCGCGGCGGGTGGGTGCGTCGGTCCTGGTTGCCATGAAAACAATTCTAGACAGGGAGGTTAGCGGTCGTTAACCTGAAGGAAATGCGTTAACGCTCATTAACAAGGTGAGGGGACCCGCAGGATGCACGAGGCACCGGAGCTCACGACCGCGGCGGACCCCGCGTCGGAGCCCTTTCGGGCCAACGAGGAGGCACACCGCACCCTCGTCGACGAGCTGCGCGCCAAGCTGGCCACAGCCGGCCGGGGCGGCGGCGAGAAGGCCCGCGCCCGCCACACCGCGCGCGGCAAGCTGCTCCCCCGCGACCGCGTCGACACCCTCCTCGACCCGGGCTCACCCTTCCTGGAGCTGGCCCCGCTCGCGGCCGACGGGATGTACGAGGACCAGGCCCCGGCCGCCGGCGTCATCGCCGGCATCGGCCGGGTCAGCGGCCGCGAAACCGTGATCATCGCCAACGACGCCACGGTCAAGGGCGGCACGTATTACCCGATGACGGTCAAGAAGCACCTCCGCGCCCAGGAGGTCGCCCTCGACAACCGCCTCCCCTGTGTCTACCTCGTGGACTCCGGCGGCGCCTTCCTCCCCATGCAGGACGAGGTCTTCCCGGACCGCGACCACTTCGGCCGGATCTTCTACAACCAGGCCCGCATGTCCGGCGCCGGCATCCCCCAGATCGCCGCCGTCCTCGGCTCCTGCACGGCCGGCGGGGCGTACGTCCCGGCGATGAGCGACGAGGCGGTGATCGTCCGCGACCAGGGCACGATCTTCCTGGGCGGCCCGCCCCTGGTGAAGGCGGCCACCGGCGAGGTCGTCACGGCGGAGGAGCTGGGCGGCGGCGAGGTCCACTCCCGCGTCTCGGGCGTCACCGACCACCTCGCGGAGAACGACGCGCACGCCCTGCGCATCGTCCGCACCATCGTCTCCACCCTCCCCGCGCGCGGGACGCTCCCCTGGGAGGTCACGGAGGCGACGGAGCCCAAGGTCGACCCGCAGAGTCTCTACGGCGCGGTCCCGGTCGACTCGCGCACGCCGTACGACGTACGGGAGATCATCGCGCGCGTGGTGGACGGCTCCCGGTTCGCCGAGTTCAAGTCCGAGTTCGGCCAGACCCTGGTCACCGGCTTCGCCCGGATCCACGGCCACCCGGTGGGCATCGTCGCCAACAACGGCATCCTGTTCTCCGAGTCGGCCCAGAAGGGCGCCCACTTCATCGAGCTGTGCGACCAGCGCGGCATCCCCCTCGTCTTCCTCCAGAACATCTCCGGCTTCATGGTCGGCAAGGACTACGAGGCGGGCGGCATCGCCAAGCACGGCGCCAAGATGGTCACGGCGGTGGCCTGCACCCGCGTGCCGAAGCTGACGGTCGTCGTGGGCGGCTCCTACGGCGCGGGGAACTACTCCATGTGCGGCAGGGCGTACTCCCCCCGCTTCCTGTGGATGTGGCCGAACGCCAAGATCTCCGTCATGGGCGGCGAGCAGGCCGCCTCGGTCCTCGCGACCGTCAAGCGCGACCAGTTGGAGGCGCGCGGCGAGTCCTGGCCGGCGGCGGACGAGGACGCCTTCAAGGCCCCGATCCGCGCCCAGTACGAGCGGCAGGGCAGCGCCTACTACGCCACGGCCCGGCTTTGGGACGACGGCGTGATCGACCCGCTGGACACCCGTCAGGTCCTGGGCCTGGCCCTGACCGCGTGCGCCAACGCGCCCCTGGGTGACCCCCAGTTCGGCGTCTTCCGGATGTGAGGGGACGGACGACGATGTTCGAGACAGTGCTTGTGGCCAACCGGGGCGAGATCGCCGTACGCGTCATCCGTACGCTGCGGTCGATGGGCGTGCGCTCGGTGGCCGTCTTCTCCGACGCGGACGCCGACGCCCGGCACGTCCGCGAGGCGGACACGGCGGTCCGGATCGGACCGGCCCCGGCGTCCGAGAGTTATCTGTCGGCGGAGCGCCTCCTGGAAGCCGCCGCCCGCACGGGCGCCCAGGCCGTTCATCCCGGCTACGGCTTCCTCGCCGAGAACGCCGCCTTCGCGCGTGCCTGCGCCGAGGCCGGCCTGGTCTTCATCGGCCCTCCGGCGGACGCGATCGCACTCATGGGCGACAAGATCCGCGCCAAGGAGACGGTCCGCGCGGCCGGAGTCCCCGTGGTACCCGGCGGACGCGACCCGGACCTGGCCGAGGCGGCCCGTGAACTGGGCGCGCCCGTGCTGCTGAAGCCGAGCGCGGGCGGCGGCGGCAAGGGCATGCGGCTGGTGCGGGACCTGAGCCTGCTGGAAGAGGAGATCGCGTCGGCCCGCCGCGAGGCCCGCGCCTCCTTCGGCGACGACACGCTCCTCGTCGAGCGCTGGATCGACCGCCCCCGGCACATCGAGATCCAGGTCCTGGCCGACGGCCACGGCCAGGTCGTGCACCTCGGGGAGCGCGAGTGCTCCCTCCAGCGCCGCCACCAGAAGATCATCGAGGAGGCGCCGAGCGTCCTCCTCGACGAGGAGACCCGCTCCGCGATGGGCGAGGCGGCGGTCCAGGCGGCCCGCTCCTGCGGCTACCGGGGCGCGGGCACGGTGGAGTTCATCGTCAACGGCGGCGACCCGTCGTCGTACTACTTCATGGAGATGAACACCCGCCTCCAGGTGGAACACCCGGTCACGGAGCTGATCACCGGCCTGGACCTGGTCGAGTGGCAACTGCGGGTGGCGGCCGGCGAGCCTCTCGGCTTCGCCCAGCAGGACGTACGCCTGACCGGCCACGCGGTGGAGGCCCGCATCTGCGCCGAGGACCCGGCCCGCGGCTTCCTCCCCTCCGGCGGCACGGTCCTGCGACTCCGCGAACCACAAGGCGACGGCATCCGCACCGACTCGGGCCTCACCGAGGGCACGGAGGTCGGCAGCCTCTACGACCCGATGCTCTCCAAGGTCATCGCGTACGGCCCCGACCGCGCGACCGCCCTGCGTAAACTCCGCTCGGCCCTGGCGGAGACGGTCACGCTCGGCGTGCAGACGAACGCCGGGTTCCTGCGCCGCCTGCTCGCCCACCCGGCGGTGATCGCGGGCGACCTGGACACGGGCCTGGTCGAGCGCGAGGTCGAGGGGCTGGTCCCCTCGGACGTACCGGAGGAGGTCTACGAAGCGGCGGCGGCCGTACGCCTGGACGCCCTGACGCCCGAACCCGGCGGCTGGACGGACCCCTTCTCCCTCCCCACCGGCTGGCGAATCGGCGGGACCCGGAAACCGCCCGCCTTCCCCCTGCGCGTCCAGGACCCCCTGGAGTACACCCCCCGCGGCACCGCCTCGGTCACCGGCGACCGGGTCGCGGTGACGCTGGACGGCGTCCGCCACACCTTCCACCGCGCCGCCGACTGGCTCGGCCGCGACGGCGACGCCTGGCACGTACGCGACCACGACCCGGTGGCGGCATCGCTCAGCCGCGCGGCCCACGCGGGCGCCGACTCCCTCACCGCGCCCATGCCCGGCACGGTGACGGTGGTGAAGGTCGCCGTCGGCGACGAGGTGACGGCGGGACAGAGCCTGCTGGTCGTGGAGGCGATGAAGATGGAGCACGTCATCTCCGCCCCGCACTCCGGCAAGGTCACGGAGCTGGATGTGGCGCCGGGCTCGACGGTCGCCATGGACCAGGTCCTCGCGGTCATCGCACCCCACGAGGAGGCGGAGTGATGACGGCCCACGGTCTCCCGATGACGGTCCCGGCCGAGGACCTGCCCTCCCGCGTCCGCATCCACGAGGTCGGCGCCCGCGACGGCCTGCAGAACGAGAAGGCGACGGTCCCCACGGAGATCAAGGCGGAGTTCATCCACCGCCTGGCGGCCGCGGGCCTGTCGACCATCGAGGCGACGAGCTTCGTCCACCCCAAGTGGGTCCCCCAACTGGCGGACGCGGAGAAGCTGTTCCCGATGGTGAGCGACGTCCGCGCCGCCCTCCCGGTCCTGGTCCCGAACGAACGCGGCCTGGACCGCGCCTTGGCACTGGGCGCCCGGCGCGTCGCGGTCTTCGCCAGCGCCACGGAGTCCTTCGCCAAGGCCAACCTCAACCGCACGGTGGACGAGGCGCTGGCGATGTTCGACCCGGTCGTCACCCGCGCGAAGGCGGAGGGGTCCCATGTCCGCGGCTACCTCTCCATGTGCTTCGGCGACCCGTGGGAGGGCGAGGTCCCGATCCCCCAGGTGGTGAAGGTCTGCGGGGCCCTGGTGGACATGGGGTGCGACGAGCTGAGCCTGGGCGACACGATCGGCGTCGCGACCCCGGGCCACGTGGTCGCGCTCCTCGCGGCGCTGGACGAGGCGGGTATCCCGCCCACCGCCCTCGCGGTCCACTTCCACGACACCTACGGCCAGGCCCTCGCCAACACGCTCGCGGCGCTCCAGCAGGGCGTGACGACGGTCGACGCCTCCGCGGGCGGCCTGGGCGGCTGCCCGTACGCGAAGTCGGCGACCGGCAACCTGGCCACCGAAGACCTCGTGTGGATGCTGCGGGGCCTCGGCATCGACACCGGAATCGACCTCGGCCGCCTCGTCGCCACGAGCGCCTGGATGGCCACCCACCTGGGCCGACCCAGCCCGTCCCGCACCGTCCGAGCCCTGTCCCACGAGGACATCGTGGACACCGAGGAGCACTGATCACGATGGATTACCGACTCTCCCCCGAACTGGAGGAACTCCGCCGCACGGTCGAGGAGTTCGCGCACGAGGTGGTGGCGCCGAAGATCGGCGACTTCTACGAGCGGCACGAGTTCCCCTACGAGATCGTCCGCGAGATGGGCCGCATGGGCCTGTTCGGCCTGCCGTTCCCCGAGGAGTACGGCGGCATGGGCGGCGACTACCTGGCGCTGGGCGTGGCCCTGGAGGAACTGGCGAGGGTCGACTCCTCGGTCGCGATCACACTCGAAGCCGGGGTCTCGCTGGGCGCGATGCCGATCTACCGCTACGGCACGGAAGCCCAGAAGCGCGAGTGGCTCCCCCGCCTCTGCTCGGGCGAACTCCTGGGCGCGTTCGGCCTGACGGAACCGGACGGCGGCAGCGACGCGGGCGCGACCCGTACGACGGCCCGCCTGGACCCCTCCACGAACGAATGGGTGATCAACGGCACGAAGTGCTTCATCACCAACTCGGGCACGGACATCACGGGCCTGGTGACGGTCACGGCGGTCACCGGCCGGTCGGCGGACGGCAAACCGCACATCTCCTCGATCATCGTCCCGTCGGGCACCCCCGGCTTCACGGTCGCGGCCCCGTACTCGAAGGTCGGCTGGAACGCCTCGGACACCCGCGAGTTGTCCTTCTCGGACGTCCGGGTCCCGGCCGCGAACCTCCTGGGCGAGGAGGGCCGCGGCTACGCCCAGTTCCTCCGCATCCTCGACGAGGGCCGCATCGCGATCGCCGCCCTGGCGACGGGTCTGGCGCAAGGCTGCGTGGACGAATCAGTCAAATACGCCAAGGAACGCCAAGCCTTCGGCAAGCCCATCGCCGCCAACCAGGCCATCCAGTTCAAAATCGCCGACATGGAGCTGAAGGCCCACACGGCCCGCCTCGCCTGGCGCGACGCGGCAGCCCGTCTGGTGTCCGGTGCCCCCTTCAAGAAGGAAGCGGCCCTCGCCAAGCTCCACTCCTCCACCATCGCCGTCGACAACGCCCGCGAAGCCACCCAGATCCACGGCGGCTACGGCTTCATGAACGAGTACCCGGTCGCCCGCATGTGGCGCGACTCCAAGATCCTCGAAATCGGCGAGGGCACGAGCGAGGTCCAACGCATGCTGATTGCCAGGGAGTTGGGGCTGGCGGGCTGAGCGACGCCGAAGGACCTGCGCCGGCCAGGGCGCAGGCCGACGGCCGGTATGCACGGCCAAGAGC
>NZ_JBHUQX010000060.1:0-29920 GCF_042674225.1 Streptomyces sp. NPDC056948 | reverse complement strand
GCAGACGACCACGTCCGCCACGCCCGCGGCGATCGCGAGGGCCGCCTGCTGGACGGTGGCGCAGGCGGCGCCGCCGCCGTAGTGGATCCGGGAGAAGAAGGAGAGCTCGCCGATGCCCGCCGCCTGGGCGACGGTGATCTCGGGGCTGGTGTCCATGGTGAACGTGACCAGCCCGTCGACATCGGCCGGGGTGAGCCCGGCGTCCGCCAGCGCCGCCCGCACCGCCTCGACGGCCAGCCGCAGCTCGCTGCGGCCCGAGTCCTTGGAGAACTCGGTGGCCCCGATACCGGCGATGGCCGCCCGCCCGCCGAGGGTGTCGTGCCGGCGTGGGCTCATGACGGGCCTCCTCGACTCATGCCGGCGCTCCTCGACTCATGCCGGGCCTCCTGGGCTCATGCCGGGACGGCGCCCGGGGTGCCCGCGCCGCACGGCGACCAGGGAAACGTCGTCGGTCATGACGGTCCGCCGGGAGCCGTCGCCGTCCTGGCTCCCGCCGGAACCGTGACCGTCACCGTGCCGGTGACGTGCTTGCCGAGGCCGTTCGCGCCGACCACCCGGACCGTCGCCGTGTCGCCGTCGGCCTCCTCGACGACCTCCTCGACCGTGCCCGTCAGCACCATCGTGTCGCCGGGGTGGTTGGGCGCGCCGAGCCGGATGGCCACCCGGCGCAGCACGGCCCCCGGACCGAAGTGGTCCGTGATGTACCGGCCGACCAGGCCGTTGGTCGTCAGGATGTTCATGAAGATGTCGGGGGAGCCCTTCTGCCGTGCCAGGTCCGGGTCGTGGTGCACGTCCTGGTAGTCGCGGGACGCGATCGCCCCGGCGACGATCAGGGTGCGGGTGATGGGGATCTCCAGGGGCGGGAGGCGGTCGCCTGCGTTCACCGCGTCACCCCCTGGAAGACGGGCAGGACCAGCTCGTCGTCGTAGCGCCGGAACTCGAGCCGGACCGGCATGCCGATGCGCACCTTGTCGTACGGCACTCCCACCACGTTGCTGACGATCCGCACGCCCTCCGCGAGTTCGATCAGGCCGACCGCGTAGGGAGGCTCGAAGGCAGGGAAGCGCGGGTGGTGCATGACGACGTACGAATAGACCGTGCCCTCGCCGCCCGCCTCGACGGTGTCCCACTGCGGGGAGCCGCAGCTGTTGCAGCCCGGCAGCCAGGGGAAACGCAGGTCGCCGCAGCCGGTGCAGCGCTGGATGAGCAGTTC
This sequence comes from Streptomyces sp. NPDC056948, assembly GCF_042674225.1. NCBI lineage: Bacteria > Bacillati > Actinomycetota > Actinomycetes > Kitasatosporales > Streptomycetaceae > Streptomyces > Streptomyces sp. NPDC056948. The sequence goes on along the minus strand of NZ_JBHUQX010000060.1, from coordinate 28,707 downwards.
GTGGCGGGCCACGCCTTCCCAGAAGCCGGCGTTGTCGCGGTTGACGACCGGGCGGGGGCGGCGCTCCTCGGGCGGTTCGGGCGTCTGCTTCCTCGGCCGCCGTGCCGGGGCGTACTTGAGGATGCGGAAGCGGTGGGTGCCGGCGAGTTCGCCGCCGGCCCGGATGTCCGTACGAGTCGTGACGAAGTAACCCGCCCCGAGCTTCGTGGTCTTCAGGTCGGAGACCGACTCGATCACCGAGTCGAAGGTGATCTCGTCGCCGGGGCGCAGGGGGCGCGGATACTCCTGCTCGCAGTCGGTGGCGACGACCGCGTCATAGCCCGACTCGTCGAGCAGGCGGAGCAGTTCGTCGTAGGCCGCCGTGCGTTCCGGGCGGCGGGAGAGGCCCGCCATGGTCCACGCCTGGAGCATGGTCGGGGGAGCGATGGCGTCCGGTCCGGTGTAGGCGGGGCTGGTGTCGCCCATGGCCTCGCACCAGTGCCTGATCATCGGCTCGTTGACGGGGTCCCGGCCGACCCCGGTGGCGGCTGCCGGGCGGCCCTCGTAGGCCTTCAGGCGCGCCTCGAACTCCTCGTGGACCTCCGGCTCACCGTTCACGGTTTCTGACTGTCCGTCAGATACAGGGCGGCGTCAAGGCATCGCACCCCACGGACGCGAAAACGCCTGCGCGGCGGTACCGAAGTACCGCCGCTCAGACGCTTGTCACCCCACGAAGCACACCCACACGGACGGCGGGCCGATGCCGGTACACCGGCCCGCTCAGCTCACCACCAGAGCGGGGTGAAGCTGACGGCGGTGTTGTCGTTGCCCTGGTTGACGGCCGTGAAGGCGGAGCCGTTGACCTGGGCGGTGTTGCTCTGGTTCGAGGCACCCTCGCCGACGGCCTGCTGATTCGTGGTGGACGAGGTGCCGAAGTTGTCACCGCCGACACCGCTGCCGAGGACACCCGCCTCGGCCTCCGTGACGGACGCGATCGATCCGTTGTCCGCGAAGGAGCCGTTGTCCGCCGTCGCGACACCGCTGAAGAGGGCGGCCGCGAGCGGAAGGGCGGAGACGGCGGCGATGACGCGGGCGGTACGGATGCTTGCCATGTTGTTGTCCCTCCAAGGACTTCAGAGACTTCAGAACCAAGGACTGCGTGAAGAAGTACTGCTGCCTCCAGGGAAGTTGGCCGACCGCCCTGGTCCGTTGCTCGACGTCGCGAGTCCAGAGTTGCCCACCGAATCCCCGGCGAACCACACCGGAAGCCCCTATTCGCACTCAAGCGTGATGACATGTCGATAAACCCCTTTGCATCACTTCAGTACCGGACCGGGACGGAAGAGGCGGTTCGAACCCGGGTACCGCAAGGGGCGAAGCGTTCCAGCACTTTTCGCACACAGGCCTCCACCCCGGCGCGTCGCACCCGCTCCCTCTTTCCTTTTTCGAACGTACGTACGAAACTAGAAGCATGGCCACCACCGACCGGCAGGCCACGACGCTGGCCCTCGCACACGCCCTGTCAGCCGCCGAACGCGGACTGGCCGTCATCCCCCTGTCCCGCACCAAGCTCCCGGCGCTGCGCTCCCCGCACCGCGACGACCCCGCCCCCTCCCTCTGCCACGGCGCGTGCGGCCGCCTCGGACACGGCGTGTACGACGCCTCGAGCGACCCGGCCCGCATCCGCGAACTGTTCGCCGCGGCGCCCTGGGCGACCGGCTACGGCATCGCCTGCGGCCTGCCCCCGCACGGGCTGATCGGCATCGACCTGGACGTGAAGACCGGCACGGACTCCTCGGCAGCCCTGCGCGAGCTGGCCCTGCGGCATCTGTTCACCATCCCCCCGACGGTGGTGGTCCTGACCCCGTCCGGCGGGCGTCACCTCTGGCTGAGCGGCCCGCCCGACGTGGTGGTCCCCAACTCGGCGGGGCGTCTCGCCCCCGGCATCGACATCCGGGGCGCCGGCGGCTACCTCGTCGGGCCCGGCTCCCGCACGGACCAGGGGGTGTACGCCGCCGCCCCCGGGACCGCGCACCTGGCGCCCGCCCCCTGCCCGCGCTCCCTGCTGCGGCTGCTGCTCCCGCCGCCGCGCGCCCACCACCCCACGCCCCCGTCGGCCGGCGGGCACGGCCAGGGCCTGGTCCAGTTCGTCCTCGCCGCGCACGAGGGCCAGCGCAACACGCGGCTGTTCTGGGCGGCCTGCCGGGCGTACGAGGACGGCATCGGCCCGGCGCTCGTGGACCCCCTGGTCGAAGCGGCCCGGGGCACCGGACTGTCCGAGCGTGAGGCCCGGGCGACGATCGCGTCGGCGGCCCGGATGACGGGGAACCGGCCGTGAGCAGTGCCTCGCCCACCAGCACCGAAAGACCTCCATGCACCAGCACGCCAAACCGCCGGCCATGGCGCTCGCCCGCCTCGTTCTCGCCTCCGGCCGCTCGGTGGACCTCGCCGAACTGCGGTTCTCCTCGACGTACGGCGACCTGCTCTCGGCCTACGGCGACCCGCTGGAGGGCTATCCCTGCAAGCCGGTCAACGATCTGCGGATCCGCGAGCTGCTGCGCGCCGCCGAGCGGTCCCACCCCGGCACGCCCGTCCACCTCGTCCCGCCCCCGCGCGAGCACCCCGACCAGTACGCGGGCGGACTCGGTCCCGTCGAGGTCCTGCCCGCCGTGGCCTGCCTCGGCAGGTTCCACTCCGCCGCCCTCGATCCGGCCCGCGACCCGGTCCTGTACCGCTCGCGCCTGGCCGTCGTCTGGTTCCAGTCGGCCCCGCGTCTGCCGTCGGGCTGCGACACGGAGCGGGCGCTGCGGGACATCGACTGGCCGGGACTCGCCCGGGACGCCCGGGCGGTTGCGTAGGGTCGCCCGATGAGCGTTGCCCGTACGGAACTGCCGCGCTGGCAGTTCGAGTTGACCTGGTCCTTGTTCGAGTACCACCTGGAGCGGCTGGAGCCCGAAGACTTCCTCTGGGAACCCGCGTCCCTCTGCTGGACCCTGCGCAGGGCCGCCGACGGCACCTGGGTGCCGGACTGGGCGGAAACCGAGCCCGACCCCGTGCCCGTCCCCACGATCGCCTGGGTGAGCTGGCACATCGGCTGGTGGTGGAGCGTCACCCTGGACCATGTGCGGGGCCGGCCGCCCCGCGACCGCACGGACATCACCTGGCCCGGCGAGGGCGCCCCGACCGTCGACTGGCTGCGCGACCTGCGCACTCAGTGGCTGGAGGTCCTGGACGGCCTCACCGACACCGACCTGGACGCCACGGCGTCGTTCCCGTCACAGGGCGACCCCCAGTACACCGTCGCGCACATGGTGGCCTGGGTGAACGCCGAGCTGATGAAGAACGCGAGCGAGATCGGCCAGCTCCGGCTGCTGCGGGCGGCGTCGGCGTCTCAGTCCACCGTGTAGCGATGGACCGTCGACTCCCGGGCCTGGAAGCCGAGTCGCTCGTAGAGCCGGTTCGCCGCGGCACGGTCCGGCCGGGAGGTGAGGTCGACCGTGCGGGCCCCGGCCCGGCGGGCGAGGCGCAGGGCCTCCTCGATGAGCAGGCCCGCGATGCCCTGCCCGCGAGCCGCGTCGTCGACGACCACGTCCTCGACGCGTCCCCGCAGCCCGGACGGCAGGGGCAGCAGCACGAGCGTCAGGGTGCCGACGATCGCGGCGCCGGCCCGGGCCACGAGCACGGTGTTCGCGTCACAGCCCACCAGGCGATCGACCGCCGCGCGGTCCAGGGGCCGGGCCGTCGTGGACAGCTGCGGGAGCAACCGCCCGAAGGCGTCGACGAGTTCCTCACTCGGCTCCCGGATGATCTCGACACGGATGTCCATGCCGGGAGCGTAGCCGTGCGGCCCGGGCCATCGGCCGGGCCGAACCGGGCGGCGAAGCCGCCGGGGGCGTGCCATCGTGGTGCCATGAGCATCGACGTCCGCCCGGCCACGGATTTCGAGGACGTCCGTGCCGTGCTCGGGCCGAAGTCGCCCGGGGCGAATGTCTGCTGGTGCCTGAGCTACCGGATCCCCTCCAAGCTCAACAGGGAGCTGCGCGGCCCGGACCGCGGTGACTACGTCGCGGAGCTGTGCGGTGCGGACCCTCCCCCGGGTGTGCTCGCCTACGACGGTGACGAACCGGTCGGCTGGGCCGCCGTCGCACCGCGCTCGGACACTTCCTTCGCCCGCAACCGCAAGATCCCGCACGTCGACGACCTGCCCGTCTGGTCCCTGTGGTGCGTCCGGGTCCGCCCAGGCCACCGCAAGCAGGGCGTCTCGCACGTGCTCATCGCCGGAGCGGTCGATTTCGCACGCGACCACGGCGCACCGGCGATCGAGGCGTACCCCCTCGACAACGGCGACGCCAAGGTCGACCTGACGATGGCCTACGCGGGCCTGAGGAAGAACTTCGAGCGAGCCGGCTTCACCTACGCGGCACCGACCACATCGGTGCTGGCGGGCCATCCCCGCATCCTGATGCGCCTCGACCTGCGCTGATCGACCGGCATGCGAATGCCCGACCGCTGGCGACGGGGGATGCACCAGCGGTCGGGCTATGGCCAAGGGTAACAAGCGCTTGCGCGAGGCGGAGCCGACTACCCGTCAGGAATGCCCGGTTGTGACTCGTATCACTCAACTCCCGTACGAGACCGCCCTGTTGCCGCACCCCGGTCTCATCGGCCGGCGCACGGCACATCGTAGGAGAGCCGGGGCAGGTACTCACGCCAGGTGTCGGGCGTCAGAACACCCCGGGTCATCGAGCAGATCCGGCGTACGGCCTCGTCGGTGTCCAGGTCCCAGAGCCGGATGCTGTCGGCGCCGCTCGACACCCCGAGCATGTGGCTGTTCGGGCTGAACGCCAGGAAGTTGCCGGTCTTGGCGTTGGGGCTCATCGACTGGCCGATCGCGGTGGCCCCGGAGGGGTCGGAGACGTTCCACAGCCGGACCGTGCTGTCGTTGCCGCCGCTGGCAAGGGTGCGGCCGCTCCGGCTGAAGGTCAGTGACACGACCGCTTCCGTGTGGCCCGTGAGGCGGGCCTCCTCGGAGGCCCCGGCGGGGTCCTCGATGTCCCAGAGGCGGACCGAGTTGTCGTCACCGGCGCTGGCCAGCGTCCGGCCGTCGGGGCTGTAGGCGAGGGCGTTGACGGCTCCGAGATGACCCCTGAGAGGTGCGCGGAGCAGGGTCGTCCGGCCGGGGTCGGCCGCGTTCCACAGCCTGATGGTGCCGTCCGCGCTGCCGCTGGCGAGCGTACGGCCGTCCGGGCTGAAGACGACGGAGTTGACGTAGCCCTTGTGACCGGTGAGGGGCTCGCCGAGCCGGCGGGGACGGGACGGGTCGCCGATGTTCCAGAGCTGGATGGTGCGGTCGTCGGAGGCGGTCGCCAGGACCTGTCCGTCCGGGCTGAAGGCCAGCGGGTCGGCGTACTTGATGCGCAGGGGGATGGGGGACCCGTGCGGGACAGGGTGTTCCGGATCGCGGAGGTTCCACAGCTGCAGGGTCCGGCCGCCCGTCACCACCGCGAGGGTGCGGCCGTCCGGGGAGAACTCCAGGGAGCGGACGCCGCCGTCCGGCCGGAACGGCCGGCCCATCCGCACGGGCCTGCCGGGCGTCCGCACGTCCCACAGCCGTACCCGGCCGTCGAGCGCCGCCGTCGCGAGCACCCGGCCGTCCGGGCGGAACACTCCGGTCTTGCCGATCATGTCCGACGTCGGCAGCGACCACAGGCGGACCTTGTTGTCGCCCGCCCCGGTGGCGAGGGTGCGCCCGTCGGGGCTGAAGCCGAGCGCGTACATCTCGCCGCTGCTGCCCGCCAGGGGCCCGCCGACCTGCGACGGGTACGCCGGATCACTGACCTTCCACAGGCTCGCGGTGCTGTCCGCGCTGGCGGCGGCGAGCATGTTCCCGTCGGGGCTGAAGGCCACGGACCACACCGGCCCGGTATGGCCGGTGAGCGGCGCACCGATCGGTGCCGGGCGACGTGAATCGGCCATGTTCCACAGCCGTACGGTGTTGTCCGAGCTGCCGCTGGCGAGCGTACGGCCGTCCGGGCTGAAGGCCACGGAGTGCACGGTGGCGGTGTGGCCGGTCAGTTGCTCCCCGGCCTGCTCCGGGCGCCGGGGGTCGGTCATGTCCCACAGCCTGATCGCCCCGTCGTCGCCACCGGCCGCCAGGGTCTTGCCGTCCGGGCTGAACGCCACCGAGCGCACGGCGGTCTCGTGCCCGGTCAGCGGCTTGCCCAGCGCCCGCGGCCTGCGCGGATCGGCCACGTCCCACAGCCGGACGGTGCGATCGTCGCCGACGGAGGCCAGGGTGCGCCCGTCCGGGCTGAAGGCGACCAGGGAGATCGTGCTGTCATGGCCGGTCAGCGGCTTGCCGAGCCGCTTCGGACGGCCGGGGTCCGTCACGTCCCACAGCCGGATCGTGCCGTCGTCGGACGCGCTGGCGAGGGTACGGCCGTCCGGGCTGAAGACCGCGCTGCTCACCCAGCTCGTGTGGCCGGTGAGAGGCTCGCCCAGGGGCTTCGGGCGCTTCGGGTCGGCCACGTCCCACAGCCGTACGGTCCGGTCGTAGCTGGCCGTGGCCAGGGTCCGCCCGTCCGGGCTGAACGTCGTGAGGTAGACGGCGCCGGTGTGGCCGACCAGCGGCGTGGCCAGCGGGGCGTTCACGATGGAGATCAGGCGGCTGTTCGCGCCCTTGTCGTCCGGCCGCAGCCGGTGCGCCACCAGGTCGAGCTGCGCGGACAGCGACGGATCCGTGTACTGGACGCGGTCGGCCTGGGCGAGCACCTGCTCGAACACGGCCTCGTCCCGCTGCTTCGAGGCGATGACCGCCGACCCCACGGCCAGCATCGCCAGGACGACCAGCGTCGCCACCGCGCTCCGGCTGATCCAGGTGATGCGCCGGCGCAGCCTGACCGAGGCGGCCAGGAACTCCACCGCGTTCCGGGTCAGGAACGTGTCCCCGGCGGATTTCGCCCAGCCGTGGGCCTGTTCCAGCCGGGAGCCCCGGTAGAGCAGTGAGGTGTCGCGGTTCGACTCCTCCCAGGCCCGGCCGTCCTCCTCCAGGCGCTGGCGCAGCAGATTGCCCTGCCGGTCGTCGTCGATCCAGTCGCGCAGGCGCGGCCAGGCGTGCAGCAGCGCCTCGTGGGTGATCTCCACGGTCTCCGCGTCGAGGGTCACCAGCCGGGCGCGGACCAGCGCCTCCAGGGACTCCTCGGTCTTGCCCGGGTCGGTGGACTCCTCCGCCAGCTTCCGCCGGGTGCCCCGCCTGCGGGTGGCCTGGGTGTCCTCGCCGAGGCGGACCAGCCGGAGCAGGAGCAGCCGCGCCGCCGTGCGCGCCGCCGGGTCGAGGCCGGACCAGGCCCGCTCGGCGGTCGCCGCGACGGCGCCCTGGATGCCGCCGGCCGCGCGGTAGCCGGCCAGCGTCAGCCGGCCCGCCTTTCTGCGCTGCCAGGTGGCGAGCAGGGCGTGCGAGAGGAGCGGCAGCACGCCCGCGTCGTGCGCCCCGCGCGGGCCGTCGGCGCTGACCTCCCGGACGATCAGCTCCGCCAGGCCCGGTTCCAGTTCCAGGCCGACGGCCTTGGCCGGTCCGGTCACCGCCTCGCGCAGCTCCGCGGTGGTCAGCGGCCCGAGCACCATGTGCCGGTGCTGGAGCGCGTCGGCCAGTTCGGGATACCTGAGGCACCGCTCGTAGAAGTCGGCGCGTACGCCCAGGACCACGACCGCCGGGGCCGGTTCGTCCCGTCCCGCGGGTGAGCACGCGGTGTGCAGGACCTCGATGAAGGCACGCCGGTCCGCCTCGTCGGGGCAGAGGGTGAACGTCTCCTCGAACTGGTCCACGATGACGACCGGACGCGCATCGGAGGGCGCCTCGCGCCGCGCCCAGGCGGCGACGGCGGCACGGACGGCGTCCGCGGTGGGGGGAGCGCCGGGTTCCGCATGGTCCGCGGCGGGTCCATCGGGCTCCTCTGACCTCAGTTCCGCTTCCGGTTCCGCGGCGGACGGGACAACGGAGGCTCCTGCCTCGGACATGAGGACGGGCCCCAGTTCGGGGATGCACCGGGTCAGCTCCGCCAGCGGATCACCGCCCGGGACGAGTTGCACGACCTTCCGCGCCCGGCCGTGCTCCGCACCGTCGTCGCCGCCCAGCGCGCCGTCCCGCAGGGCGGGCACCAGACCGGCGTTCAGCAGCGAGGACTTCCCCGCTCCCGACGCGCCCACGAGCATGACCAGGCCGCCCGCCTCCGCCACGGACCCGAGCTGCGCGACGAGCGCGTCCGTGCTCCGCTCCCGGCCGAAGAACCAACGGGCGTCCTCCCGGCGGTAGGAGGCCAGCCCGCGGTACGGGCACACCCCGCCGGGCGCGGGCGAGGCCTCGTCCGCGGGCCCCTCCTGTTCCGCAGACGCCGCGGGGCGTTCGCCGACCGGGTCGGCCACCGCCCGTTCCCACAGCCGCTGCCACTGGCCGAGGTCGTACAGACCCGGGGACACCGGAGTGGGCCGCGAGCGCCGCGCCTCGGGTATCAGCACGAGCAACACGGCCGCGAGAGCGGCGAACTGGGCGGGTACGTTCCGGGCCCGCCGCCAGTCGCTGATGCGCTGGGCGGACACCCGCACGGGCCGCCCGCGTTCGTCGACCCGCTGGAGCCGGACGACCGCTTCGGACACACGCTTGAGGGGAGGGTTCCCGGCTTCCTTGTAGAGCAGTGCGAGGCGTTCCGCGAAGGCGGTGCGTGCCCCCGAGTCGGAACTCAAGGTCTCCACTCCTTACTTGTCACGCCTGGACGTCCGGACCGGAAAACTCACTCTATATGGCTGACCTGCGGTAATACCGTCCGCCCGGCACCGGAATCTCCTCGCGGACGGCCGAAAATGGCAGGATCCGGAAGCAGCAACGGACCATTCCGGTCAGCTTCCATCCGCTTCCGTCCGCTGCCATCCGCGCCGGACGGCGGTAGCTCCACCGTTCGACACCGGTCCCCACGAGGGGAGGGACCGGTGTCGGACGACGTGGTCCGCCTCCGGTGATCCTCCCCGCCATGACGCGCTGTGCAACCCTGGATAACTGACGGTCCGTCAGCTATGGTCGGCGCCTGCCGTACCGCTTCCGGAGCGACGTACCAGCGACGTACAGGGGTGAGCGCGATGGAGACACGTCCCGAAAGCCCGGAACCGCAGGGCGATCCGCGCTGGGTGGCGATGCTCTACCGTCCGGCCGTGAAGTCCTGGCGGGCCGCCGCGGAGTCGCCCCACCGCTCACCCGTGCTGTACGCGCTCGGCGAGATGACCCAGACCATGCGCGCCCGGGGCGACGAGGTGACCGTCGCGCTCTGGGGACCGAAGGACGGCGCGTGGCACCTGTTCGACACCCCGCTGACGCAGGCGGCTTCACCTCAGCCGAGCCCGGGCGCGGAGTCCCCCGGCGAACCGACCGGGCTCGCGGAGCGGATGACCGGCCGCCGCCACCAGGTCCTCATGGCCGGGCTGGGCAAGGCGGGCCTCTACGACCTCACCCCCGAGGACGACACGACCGTCCAGGCCCTCGTCGAACGGCTCGACGAGCCCGCCGTCCGCCGGGTAGCCCACTGGCTCGCAGCCGCCGGCACCCGCTAGCCGGGCCGGTTCAGCCGGCGGCGCGCTGGGCAGAGGAAGGGTCATGAAGGTCTCCGTCGACCGCGACCTCTGTTACGGCTCCGCCGAGTGCGCCCACCGGGCCCCGGCGGTCTTCGCGTTCGTCGACGGATTCGGCGTCGTCCGCCCGGGCCAGGACCGCACGGACGACCCGGAGATCCTGGAAGCGGCGGAGAAGTGCCCCAGCCAGGCCATCACGATCACTGACGCGCCCTCGTCGCCGGGCCGGCCGTAGCGAGGGCCGTTGCCGACGCCTTCACCTCTGCCGATGCCGAGCCTGCTAGCGGTCTTTGCCCACCCCGACGACGAGTCCCTGGTGGCGGGCGGCGTCCTCGCCCGGCACGCGTCCGCGGGCGCTCGCACGGCGGTCGTCACCGCGACCTGGGCGGCGGACACCCCACGCGCCACGGAGCTGGCCGAGGCGTGCCGCCTCCTCGGCGCCGGCGAGCCGCGCATGCTCGGCCACGCCGACTCTCGCGTGCCGCAGTCGGCCCCCGGCAGACCGCGCTGGTGCGACACCCCGCTCGACGAGGCGGTGGGGGAACTGGTCGCACAGCTCCGCGACTTCCGCCCGGAGATCGTCGTCACCCACGACGCCTACGGCGGCCTGACCGGTCACGAGGACCATGTGCACACCCACCGCACGACGCTGCTCGCGGTCCACGCCGCCGGACTCGAACGCCTCTACCCGGACGCCGGTGAGCCCTGGCAGCCGAGCGCCCTGTACCTGGCCACGCACCCGCACTCAGCCGTCCGGGCGTGGGGCGGGCACCTGGCCCCGGCGGGCAAGACGACGCACACCGTCCCGGACGACCGGATCACCGCGACCGTCGACGTCACACCCTGGCTGGAGCAGAAGACCGCCGCCGTCCTGGCCCACCGCACCGAGGTGGCACGGGGAGCCGCCCCGGGCCTGATCGCCGCCCTCCCGGCACCCGAGCGGGAGCGGCTGCTCGGCACCGAGTGGTACATCCGCCACGACCCCGTGAGCACGGCACCGCCGCACACGGAGCTCCTGCCCTAGGCCGGTGCCCGCGCGCCGGTCAGTGACCCACCGGAGAACTCCACCGCAGCCCCGACAGCGCCCGGGCCCGGGCCTCCACGACGGCCATCCGGGCATCCCGCTCGGCCCGGTCCACATGGGCCGCCTGCCCGGTCACCTGCCCCTCCCACTTCCGGTACAGCAGCCCCACCTCCCCCGAGAACCACCCGCGGCTCACGGCGTTCAGCGCGAGCAACAGCCCCGTGTCCTCCGAAGCGGGCAGGGCCATCCACCCGCCCAGGGCCAGCAGCAACTCCCGCCGCACGCACAGCGACGCGGGATGGACCTGCGCGAGGAAGCCGTTCGCCTTCCAATGGTCGAGCACGGCCCCGCGCTCGATCGGCCCCTGGTCGGGGTCGCCCTCGAATCCCACCGTCGACCCGTCCGGCATGAGGTCCAGCACTCGCGAGGTCGCCCACCCCAGGGTGCGGTCGCCCTCCAGCACCGCCAGATCCCGCGCGAGCGCGCCCGGCGGCAACCGGTCGTCGGCGTCCAGGACTTTCACGTACGCGCCCTCGGCATGCGCCAGCGCGATGGTGCGAGCCACCCCGGGCCCACCGGCCCGGCCCTGCCGGAACGTCACCCGCGCGTCATCGGGCACGTACGGCGCTACGTCCGGGCCCTCCCCGTCCTCCTGGATCACCCAGTGCCACTCCCATCCCTCCGGCAGCCGCTGCTCGCACAGGGATCGGTGGGCCTCCGGCAGGAACCGGGCCGACGGGCCGTGCACAGCGGTGACGACGACGATGCGCCGGCTCACGCGCCCCCTCTCACGACGAAACACACGACGAACACGCGACGAACACGCGACGAACACGCGAGAGGGGCCGCCGAGCACGCTCGACAGCCCCTCTCCCGCACCATCTATGACCTACGCGGAGGCGGTGGGATTTGAACCCACGGTGACATCGCTGCCACGACGGTTTTCAAGACCGTTCCCTTCGGCCGCTCGGGCACGCCTCCCCGCGCCGGCCGTGATCGGCGGCGCGGGGACAAGGGTAACGGGTCGGTGCGCGCGGGTGGGGATCAGCTGTCGCCGCTGCGCGAGCCCAGGGTGACGTCGACGGTCTGCTGCTTGCCGCCGCGCTCGTAGGTGATGGTGACCTTGTCGCCGGGCTTGTGGGTCCAGATCTCGCCGATCAGGGTGGGGCCGGAGTCGATCACCCGGTCGTCGAGCTTGGTGATGACGTCGCCGGGCTTGAGGCCCGCCTTGGCGGCCGGGCCGCCGGGCTCGACCGGTGCGGCGCCGCCCGCGCCCTGGTCGGTGATCTGCGCGCCGTCCGAGCTGTCGTCCAGGGAGACGGACGCGCCGATCTTCGCGTACACCGGCTTGCCGGTCTTGATCAGCTCCTGGGCGACGTACTCGGCCTGGTTGATCGGGATGGCGAAGCCCAGGCCGATCGAGCCGGACTGGCCGGTGCCGAAGCCGCCGTTGCCGGTGGACTGGATCGCGGAGTTGATCCCGATGACGTTGCCCTGCGCGTCCAGCAGCGGACCGCCGGAGTTGCCCGGGTTGATCGAGGCGTCGGTCTGCAGGGCGCTCATGTACGACGCCTGGCTGCCGCTGCCGTCGCTGGAGGCCACCGGGCGGTTCTTGGCGCTGATGATGCCCGTCGTCACCGTGTCGGACAGACCGAAGGGGGCGCCGATCGCGATGGTCGCGTCACCGACGGCCACCTTGTCCGAGTCGCCGAGGGTGAGGGGCTTCAGGTCGGAGGGGGCGTTCTTGAGCTTCACGACCGCCACGTCGTAGCCCTGCGCGTGGCCGACCACCTCGGCGTCGTACTTCTTGCCGCTCGGGAAGGTCGCGGTGAGCTTGCCACCGTCCACCGCGCCCGCCACCACGTGGTTGTTGGTGACGATGTGGCCCTGCTTGTCGAAGACGAAGCCCGTGCCGGTGCCGCCCTCGCCGCTGTTGCTCTCAGCCTCGATCGTGACCGTGCTCGGCAGCGCCTTGGCGGCCACGCCCGCGACGGTGCCCGGGTCGCGCTTGACGTCGCCGCCGCTGGTGGAGGCGGAGACCGTCGTGGAGCCGGAGTTCTCGTCGTTGTTCTTCGCCAGGGTGTAGCCGAGGCCGCCGCCCAGACCGCCCGCGACCAGCGCGGCCGCCAGGATCGCGACGACCGGGCCGCTGCGGCCGCGGCCGGGCTTCGGCGCCGGCTGCTGGTAGGAGGAACCCCAGCCGCCCGCTCCGTAACCGGCACCGCCGTCGCCGTACGACGGTCCGGAACCGCCGTCGCCGTACGACGGGGTGGCCGGGGGCGGGGGCGGCGGCCAGGAGGGGTCGGGGGCGGAGGAGGAATCGCCGGGATGACCGGCGCCGGCGGAAGCGCCCTCTCCCTGAGCGGCCTGCCCCCGGGCGTCCTGCCCGTACGGCCCCTGGGGCGCCGGAGCAGCGGGAGCATCCACCGGCACGGGGGGTGCGGACGGGGCGGGGGGTACCGCGGTGCCCTCGTTCTCGGTGCTCACAGCTTCTCTCCTCGATCCACGGCTGCTTTTCCTGGGGCGCACTCGGTCACGCATTTTCACGTCGGCGACGGTCCGGCGCGATACAGCTGTGCTTGTCCCTTTGTATGCCGTCAGCTTTTCCCACGGGACGTCAGAGCACCATAAGCGGTGGCTGTGGGTCCGCGGCCATTCTTTATATAGGTCATTATTGGTGAAAAGGATGCAATTCCAGCACCTCCGTACGGACCTGTGAATCCGTCGGGTCCGTACGACCGGACGCGTACCCGGACTCGGTGGCACCATGACGCGGTGACCCACGCACGGCAGCATGTGATTCAAGTCGTAGCCCACCGCGGAGCCTCCGAGGAGGCCCCGGAGCACACCCTGGCCGCGTACACCAAGGCGATCGAGGACGGCGCGGACGCCCTCGAGTGCGATGTGCGCCTCACCGCCGACGGCCACCTGGTGTGTGTGCACGACCGCCGGATCAACCGTACGTCCAACGGCCGGGGCGCGGTCTCCGCCCTGGAGCTCGCGGACCTCGCCGCCTTGGACTTCGGCTCGTGGAAGACGCGCGAGGCCTGGAAGGGACGCGACGAGGAGCCCGACTGGGAGCACCCGCCGGAGGACCGTGAGGCGACCTCCGTACTCACCCTGGAGCGGCTGCTCTCACTCGTCGCCGACGCCGGGCGCCGGGTGGAACTGGCCATCGAGACCAAGCACCCCACGCGCTGGGCGGGACAGGTCGAGGAGCGGCTGCTGGCCCTGCTGAAGCGCTTCGGCCTCGACGCCCCGGCCACCGCCGAGGAGTCCCGGGTGCGGGTGATGAGCTTCTCGGCCCGCTCGCTGCACCGTGTGCGGGCCGCCTCCCCGACCCTGCCGACGGTCTATCTGACGCAGTTCGTCTCGCCCCGGCTGCGCGACGGGCGGCTGCCCCCGGGCGTGGGGATCGCCGGCCCCTCCATCCGGATCGTGCGCAACCACCCCGTCTATGTGGAGCGCCTGAAGCGGGCCGGCCACCAGGTGCACGTATGGACCGTGAACGAGCCGGAGGACGTGGATCTCTGCATCGACCTCGGTATCGACGCCATCATCACCAACCGTCCGCGCGCCGTGCTGGACCGCCTCGGCCGCTGAGTCCGACCACACAAGTCCCACCGGACCCACGCACACCTCTTGACCCCACACCTTGACGAGCGGGATCCTCCCGTCTCGGCCACACCGACGAAATCAAGCCATGCGATTACAGGGAGTGCTCCGGCGCGTTCGATCCGTATTCGATCGTGGTGAATGCGTCACAGGACGCTGATTGGCCGGTTTCCGGTTCAGGCCAATGGGGCATCCACACCGTGGCGTGGGGCGAAGGAGGTCTCGGGGGTGGCGTTGGTGGTGGCACAGGAGGTGCCCACGTCGTCGAGCATGGCCGTACCCCATGGCCCTGCGGGCGTGGGGAAAGCAAGGCACCGTATGCGTTCACAGTTGCGCAGCGGTGGCGTAGCGGATTCGGTCATCGACGACGCCGTACTGATCCTTTCCGAACTTTTGAGCAACGCATGCAAACACGGCAGGCCTCTCGGCGACGCCCTCTCCGGTGACGGCGACGTCCGTGCCGCGTGGAGTGTGGACCCGGCCGGCCGGCTCGTCGTCGAGGTCACGGACGGCGGCGGCCCGACCCGCCCCGCCCCGGCGACCCCGTCGGTCACGGCGCACGGCGGCCGCGGGCTGAACATCATCACGGCGCTGGCCGACGACTGGGGCGTCCGCGACGACATCCGCGGCGAGGTCACCGTGTGGGTCATCGTCCACGACGACGTGTACGACCCGGACGTCGGCCACCGCCGCGACGACTTCGTGACGCGCGTCGCGGCCCCCGCGGTGTCCCAGATACCCGGGCTCGACTTCGCGGACGCCTTCGACGACATGGACTGAGCGCCCGTACGCCGCGCTGCACCGAGTGTTGTCCACAGGATCCCGTCGCCCGAGGCCCGAACGGCTAGGCTCGCGAACGTACGAGACGAGCCGTAACCGGGAGACCCATCGATGGCCAAGAAGCGACCCCAGACGAAGGCCAAGCGCCCGCAGATCACGGATGGCGAGGTCCCGGTCGTAGGCGCCCGCGAGCCCTGCCCCTGCGGCAGCGGCCGCCGCTACAAGGCCTGTCACGGCCGGGCCGCCTCCCACGCCGCGACCGAGCTGGTGCACCGCCCCTTCGAGGGCCTGCCCGGCGAGGGCGACTGGGTGGCCCTGCGCGAGCTGGTCCCGGCGGCCACGGTCGAACTGCCCCTCAAGGACGGCCTGCCCGAGGGCGTCCCCGCGGTCACGCTGGCCACGGTCCTGCCGATGGCCTGGCCCGCTCTGCGCCGCGACGACGGCTCGGTCCTGCTCGGCCTGCAGAACGACACCTCGTCCGGCGACATCAGCCGCGATCTCGCCGACACCCTCCAGCGCGCCCTCGAGGCCCAGCCCGGTACGCCGGTGCAGGGCCGCCGCGCCCCGGCCGACGGTCCGCGGCTGCAGGATCTGCTCGACCCGGAGGGCACCTTCGAGCCAGAAGTGCACAGCGGCTTCGAGTTCTGGGTCCCGGACACGGAGAACGCCACGCCGGAGGTGACCGCCTCCCTTGAGCGGGCCAACGCCGCGGCCATCCCGACCGTCAAGCTCCAGAGCGTGGACGCCGCTTACTGGTGCGAGACGCCGGAGAAGAACCATTTGCGGTGGGTCATGCCCCACGCCGAGGAGCAGCTTCTGGACGCTCTCGCGCGGCTGCACGCCGCGGGCCGCTCCAGCCTCGGCGAAGGCACCCGCCTGGTGGGCTCCTTCCGCGCTCACGGGCTCACGGTGCCGGTCTGGGACCTGCCGAGCGGGGTCACGGCCGAGGACGTGGAGAAGCCGGCGGCGGAGTTCGCCGAGCGCCTCGCCGCCGCTCTGGCCACCGACGCGCCGCTCACCGCGGACGAGCGCCGCGCCCGCGGCGGCCTCACCAACCGGCAGGTCACGCTCAGCTGACGTACGCCGCCGCGTCCGGCCGGCCGCCACCCCGGCCGGCCGGACCCGCGCGCCTCGGGACGGGTGACTCCTTTCACAACTCCCGCTGGAGACAAGCCAGTCGGTGACTGGAAAGGCGAGATCGAATTTGCGAACCGCCGATCTCTTGTTACCGTTCCTATAGCCCGGTTGCTGGTGCATCCCCCGTCGCCAGCAACCGGGTCTTTTCGTCTCCGCGACCGTTCACGAAACGCAGCCGCTCGTCAACTACCCGTCCACACCGGTGAGTTGCTTCCCGAGCGCAGCAGCAGCGGCCCCTGTCCCGCCCGCCGGGCGAACTCCGCGACCGCCGTGTACGCCGCCAGACTCCCCCGCACCGGCTCCCGGGGCGTCTCGCACGTCCGAGGCTCGTCGTCGGCGCTCACCGCACACGTCATCCGCACGGTCCGGGCGCCGGGCTCCATCAGGGTCAGTACGGCGTCCAGCGCCTCGCCGGTCGCGTTGCGGTAGTAGGTCCGCGCCCAGGTCTGCGCACCCTGCGTCACGACACAGGTCTGCGCCTCGATGCCGTCGGGGGAGGAGACTTCGGGACCGCAGCGCACGGCGGTCGCCAGGCCCTGGCCGAGTGTGGGCAGGGTGGGAACGGCTGAGGGCGCGCTCCCGGACGCCTCGAGAGCCTTGTCGTCGGCGCCCCGGGAGGGACGCGCCTCGTCCCCTGCGGAACCGGAGGCGGGGTCACCGCGTTCGGCGGGGCTCTCCGAACGCACGGAATGTACGGACCCCGCGGACGCCACCGCCAGCGGCAGCGCGACCGCGCACACCGCCACGACGCCCGCGAGGGCGAGCAGTCTGGCCTTTCGGGGGTCCCGGGAGCGGCCCCGGGAATGACGCGGCATGACCCCGGAACTTAACGCCCCGAGGCCGACGCCGGGCCCGGCGCGCCCGACGGTCCTAGAACTCGGGCGCGCTCACACCCGTACGAGTGAGGGCTTCGACCACGGCGTCCACCACGGCCTCGACATCGGGCACCCACGGAGAGGCAGAACCGGGCAGCGGAGCACGCTCCCAGCGGATCTCGCCCAGGCCCGTCCCGGACGGGGGCAGGGCCAGATAGCCGCCCTCGCTGTGGAAGCGGAGGGAGCCGGGCACGAAGTCCTTGGCGTAGAGCAGTTCGCCGAGTTGCTCCATGGAGTACGGCTTCACGAGGATCGCCCAGCGGGCGGGGGAGGCGACGACCGGGCCGAGCCGCATGCCCATGCGGTCGAGCGCCTCGAGGGCGCGGGCGGCCGGCAGGGCGGGCAGCGAGACCGCACAGGGCGCCTTGCCGCCGGTGGCCATGACGATCGGCGCGGTGGGCCGGTTGCCCCACCACCAGCGGATCATGCGTCCGTCGGTGGTGGCCGCGAGGAGGCCGGGGTCGAAGGGGTGCGCGCCGGGCACCGTGCACTCGGGGTCGGGGCAGCCGCAGCGGCCCAGCCCCTGCGGGTCCGCCGCCACGCCCGGGAGTACGGGCCACTGCCATTCCGTCGCATAGGTCAGGGCCGCGCCGATCAGCTCAGGCGTCCCGTCACCGCGCTTGGACAGGAGCCTGCGTCGCCTTCCGAGGATCTCGCGCATGAGCGCTCGTTCCTTTCCGTTGCACGCCTGGCAACACCGTGGTCCACATCACAACATGTGTCGATCACTTCACTGTGCGTACCTGTTGGCGCATCACACCCCTGCCGCGAGCAGGGGGAACCCCTATGGGTCGAGCTTTGACTGCCTCCGCGGCTGTCCCGCCCATACTGCGTGTATCAAAAGCACGGGCGTGGCGTAGGGGTGGCGAAGTATGGCGTTTGCCGTCGCGCGTATTTCTCTCCGCCTCCGCCACGGGAGGATGGGGCACGGTCGTCGGTGGATAGGACGCCCGGGTCCGTCGCCAGGTTCCGGGTGATTCCCAACCACCCCTGGCCTTCACCGAGTACGTACCCATCACGACCGTCGTGACGCTCCGTCGAGCAAGCCCAGTCGACCGCAATAAGCCGTCCCCTGCGGCAGTTTTAAGCCAACTTTGCATTTCGGCACGGGGAAGGGGAGTTGTTCCCTCGGACCTCACGGACACCAGGAATCCCGGCAGGACAATGCTGGACATCTCCTCACGAGTGCGTGTACATGTGGAGACACTGCTGGCGGCGCAGAATGACATGGGGGTTTGCGATGCTTTTGAGCAGTACGCGCCGGTCGGAAGGCCGCACGCCATGAACGCCCCGCACCCTCCGAAAGTGGCTGGAATCGATTCAACGGTTCCGGCACCCGCACACACTGTCGCGCCCGGCGCGTCGGGTACCTCCCCGAGTGTCCCCGCACATGCCCCGGCCCCACCCGGCGCGGTACTGCAGGACCGTCTCGCCGGCTGGGTCTCCGACCTCACCACTCTCCACGAGCTGACCGAACGCCTGGCCCGTACGGCCGCGCTCGACGAGGCGCTCCAGGAAGTGCTGCGGGCCGGCGCCGCCCTCGTGGGCGCCCGGCGCGGCCTCGTCGTGCTGGAACCCGGCGACGGCCTCGGTCCGGACACCACCATCGGCCTCGGCCTGGCCCGCGCCGACCTCGGCCACATCGAGACCGTGCCCCGCAGCGCCCTGTCCTACGGCCGGATCCTCGACGGGCTGCCGGGCGGCGAGGACGGGATCGCCGAGCCCGACCTGTTCGCCGCGGAGGGGCTCGACCCCCGCCACCGCGAGGTCGCGGCCCGTCTCGGCTACGCCGCCAGCTACGCCCTCCCCCTGTCCACCGGGACCGCGGGCCGCCTCGGGGCCGCCGTCTGGCTCTACGACGAACCCGCCGAGCCGGACGAGCGCCGGCGCCACCTCATCGGCCTGTACGCCCGGTACGCCGCCGAACACCTCGCCCGGCTCCTCGAACTGGAGCGCACGCGCGCGGCCATGGCGACGATGTCGGACGAGCTGCTCCCCTCGCGGCTGCCGCGGGTGTCCGGCGTCCAGCTCGCCGCCCGGCACCGCACCGGCCCGCGCGGCGGCGGCGACTGGTACGACGCGCTGCCGCTGCCCGACGCCGCCCTCGGCCTCGCCGTCGGCTCCGTCACCGGGTCGGGGCCCAGCGCGGTCGCCGCGATGGGACGGCTGCGGGCTTCCCTGCGCGCGTACGCCGTGATGGAGGGGGAGGATCCGGTCGCGGTCCTGTCCGACCTGGAGCTGCTGCTAAGGCTGACCGAGCCGGCCCGCTCGGCCACCGCGCTGTTCGGCTACTGCGAACCGGCCGCCCGCAAGATCACGCTGGCCGGCGCCGGGCACAGCCCGCCGCTGCTGATCGGACAGCGCCGCACGGAGTTCGTGGAGACGTCGGTCTCCGCCCCGCTGGGCATGCTCGCCTGCTGGGAGGCACCGAGCGTGGAGATCCTCGCCGAGCCCGGAGAGACGGTTCTGCTGTACACCGACGGGCTGCTGCACCGCACCGGCGAGGCCACCGACCGTGCCTTCGCCCGGCTGCACGCGGCGGCCGCCGGAGTGCCGCGGGCGCTGCGGCACGACCCGGGCGCGATCGCCGACCACGTCCTGCGGAGCGTGCTGCCGGAGGGGCTGGACGCGGCGGACGGTGCGGAGGATGTCGTCCTGCTGGCGGTGCGGTTCGAGTAACGCTCCTCGTCATCGCCCTGAGCCGTCTTCCGCGCCGCCGTACAGTGGAGGACGGTCCAGTGCCGTATCGAGGAGGATGACCGTGGCGGAGGAGCTCATCCCGGAGACCCCGGACGAGAGCGAAGAGCCGATCAAGCAGCGGAAGAACGGACTGTACCCCGGCGTGTCCGACGAGCTTGCCGAGAACATGAAGAGCGGCTGGGCCGACACCGAGCTGCGTGACCTCGAGCCCGTCCCCCAGGCCGCCGAGACCGCCGCCCGCCGGGCCGCGCTGTCCGCGCGCTTCCCTGGCGAGCGACTGGTGATCCCCGCGGGCAACCTGAAGACCCGCTCGAACGACACCGAGTACGCCTTCCGCGCCTCCGTCGAGTACGCCTACCTCACCGGCAACCAGACGGAGGACGGCGTCCTGGTCCTGGAGCCCAAGGGCGAGGGGCACGAGGCGACGATCTACCTCCTGCCGCGTTCCGACCGGGAGAACGGCGAGTTCTGGCTGGACGGCCAGGGCGAGCTGTGGGTCGGCCGCCGCCACTCCCTCACCGAGGCGGAGCAGCTCTACGGCATCCCCGCCTCCGATGTGCGCGAGCTGGCCGGGGCGCTGGGCGAGGCCACCGGGCCGGTGCGCGCCGTACGCGGGTACGACGCCGGCATCGAGGCCGCGCTGACCGACAAGGTCACCGCCGAGCGCGACGAGGAGCTGCGGGTCTTCCTCTCCGAGGCGCGACTGGTCAAGGACGGCTTCGAGGTCGGCGAGCTGCAGAAGGCGGTCGACTCGACCGTGCGCGGCTTCGAGGACGTGGTGAAGGTCCTCGACAAGGCCGAGGCGACCTCCGAGCGGTACATCGAGGGCACGTTCTTCCTCCGCGCGCGCGTGGAGGGCAACGACGTCGGCTACGGCACGATCGCCGCGGCCGGGCCGCACGCCTGCACGCTGCACTGGGTGCGCAACGACGGGCCCGTGCGCTCGGGCGATCTGCTCCTGCTCGACGCGGGTGTGGAGACGCACACGTACTACACGGCGGATGTGACGCGCACGCTGCCGGTCGACGGGCGGTTCAGCGAGCTCCAGAAGAAGATCTACGACGCGGTGTACGAGGCTCAGGAGGCCGGGATCGCGGCCGTGCAGCCGGGCGCGAAGTACCGGGACTTCCACGATGCCGCGCAGCGGGTGCTGACGGAGAAGCTGGTCGAGTGGGGGCTCGTCGAGGGGCCGGTGGAGCGGGTGCTGGAGCTTGGGCTCCAGCGGCGGTGGACGCTGCACGGCACGGGTCACATGCTCGGCATGGATGTGCACGACTGCGCTGCCGCGCGGACCGAGACGTACGTCGACGGTGTGCTGGAGCCGGGGATGTGCCTGACCGTCGAGCCCGGGTTGTACTTCCAGGCCGACGATCTGACCGTGCCGGCGGAGTACCGGGGTATCGGTGTGCGGATCGAGGACGACATCCTCGTGACCGAGAGTGGCAACCGGAATCTGAGCGCGGCGCTGCCCCGGCGGTCGGACGAGGTCGAGGCGTGGATGGCCTCCGTCAAGGGCTGAGTTTCGTCTACGGGTGATTCGTGGCCCGTCGCGCAGTTCCCCGCGCCCCCAAGGCATCCAGGAACAGCGTGCCTGCAAGGAGAGGGGCGCTGCCCCGGGGGATCCAGGCGCGCGACTGAAGGTCGGTGTCCAGGGCCCGCAGAGCCTCGGTGCCCGGCTCCGTCGCCGTACCGCCCGCTTCCAGGACACCGCGCGCCCCCGCCTGGACATGGCGCAGGCCCATCGGGCCCGCCGTGTGGAGCAGTTCGGTGTCCTGGAGTGTGGACATCACCGTGAGCAGCGCGTTCAGCCGGGCCTGAGGCTCGGTCGCGCCCCGGACGCGGGCTGTGGTGAGGGTGGTCAGGGCGCGGCGGACGTGCGGGAAGCCGGCCCTGGCTTCTCCCCTCGCGCCGGCCGCGCCGTACTTGGCCGACACCGTGGAGCCGCGTGAGGGGCGGCGCGGGGCGCGGCGGTCCGGGTGGGCGGCGAGCTGCTTGGCCAGGGCCGTCGTGTCGGCCGGTCGCGCCCCCGGTTTCAGCGCCGCCGCCGCGACCAGCAGGCCGAGCGTCCACAGGGCGCCCCGGTGGCCGCCGCCCGTCAGACCCACCGTGTGTTCGGTGGAGCGGCCGATCGCGCCCAGTTCGGCCCGGAGCCGGGCGCTGGGCTCGCCCGTGCGGCGGGCCGCGGCGGCCATCGCCGTGAGGCCGGGCAGCAGCGCCCTTGCCGACCAGCGCAGCGCGCTGTGGTCCCGGCGGGTGGCCCGGGCGGTCAGGTCGCGCGGGTCGGGCAGGCCCGGCTTGGGGGCCAGGGCCAGTTGGCCGACCAGCGCGTCGACGGCGGCCTGCGCGAGCGACTCGTCCTCACGGCTGTTCATCGCCGTACCTCAGGAAGAGGGGGAGGACGAGGGAGCGGGGGCGCCGCTCGGGGGTGTGCCGCCTCCGCCGCCGCTGCCCGCGCCCGTGTTCTCGGCGTCCGGGTCGATGCCCAGGGTGAGGAAGCCCTTGTAGCCCTTGGACGGGTCCTTCTTGTGCACCGCTTCGAGCCTGAGCAGGCCGCTGGACGTGCCGCCGCCGTCGTAGACCATGTCGTCGGCGAGCTTGGTGTAGCTGCCGGTGTGCTTGCTGTACGGCTCCAGGGCGAAGATCGACTCGGCGATCGCGTCGTCGAAGAACAGCTGGCCGGTGAAGTTGACCTTGCCGCCCTCGTAGGTGCCGTCCTCCTTCGCGCCGCCGGTGTGGACCTTCAGGTGGATGTGGCAGGTGCGCGGGGTGTACCAGCCCGGCACGATCGTCTCGAAGTTGACGACTCCGTTGGCGTTCGCGACCTGGTAGCCGCGCAGATAGGTCTTGTCGTCGGCGGGGTTGGCGGTGGTGTAGCCGGAGTAGTAGCCCCAGGCGTCGCAGTGCCAGATCTCCACGGCCGCGCCGGGGACCGGGGTGCAGCCGTCGGTGGCGTCCACGACGGTCAGGCGCAGGGTCAGCGGGACGCCGCTCTTGCCCTCGGTGATGTTCTTGCGGACCAGCGCGCCGTCGAGGTAGTACGGCCCCTCCGTGACGCTCGACATCAGCTCCATGCAAGTGCCGGAGCTCGCGGAGGAGGTGGCCGTCGCCGTGGTCGTGGTGCTCGTCGTGTCCGCGAAGGCCGACTGGTAGCCGGCCGCGGCCAGACCGCCCGCGGCGACCGTGCCGCCCGCGACCGCGAGGGCACGGCGCCGGGTGATGGAGGTGTTCTTGTGGTTTCCCGTCATGGAACGGAGAACCTAAGGACCCCACCCGTCAGCTTCGTGAGCCCGGGCTGAGAGCCCGCTGTGAATCGACCGGAAGCATCCGGCCAACGGCACCACAGGTCAAAAAACAGCAGGTCAGCGGTAGTTGGCGTATGAGATCATGGCCGACCTTGCCGGGCCGACTCGGGGAACAGGCGATTCGATCATGAAGAACGTCCAGACGGCGCTGACCATGCAGGACGCCGTCCTCACCCTGCAGAAGTACTGGAGCGACAACGGCTGCATGATCACGCAGCCGTTGAACACCGAGGTCGGAGCCGGTACGGCCAACCCGGCCACGGCGCTGCGTGTGCTCGGTCCCGAGCCCTGGAGCGTGGCCTACGTGGAGCCGAGCGTGCGGCCGGACGACTCGCGCTACGGCGAGAACCCCAACCGGCTCCAGACGCACACCCAGTTCCAGGTCATCCTCAAGCCCGACCCCGGCAACCCTCAGGAGCTGTATCTGGGCAGCCTGAGGGCGCTCGGCGTCGACCTCGGCGCGCACGACGTGCGGTTCGTCGAGGACAACTGGGCCTCACCCGCGCTCGGCGCCTGGGGGCTGGGCTGGGAGGTCTGGCTGGACGGCATGGAGATCACCCAGTTCACCTACTTCCAGCAGGTCGGCGGTGTCGCCCTGGATCCGGTGTCGGTGGAGATCACATACGGCCTCGAACGCATCCTGATGAACCTTCAGGGCGTGTCCCACTTCAAGGACATCGTCTACGCGCCGGGCATCACGTACGGCGAGGTGTTCGGCCAGAACGAGTACGAGATGAGCCGCTACTACCTCGACGACGCCGACCTCGACACCAACCACCGGCTCTTCGAGGCGTACGCGGCCGAGGCCCGGCGCCTGCTCGACCTGGAGCTGCCGGTTCCCGCGTACACCTACGTGCTCAAGTGCAGCCACACCTTCAACGTGCTCGACGCGCGCGGCGCCATCAGCACCACCGAGCGGGCCAAGGCGTTCTCGCTGATGCGCGGGCTGACGCACGAGACGGCGAAGTTGTGGGAGCGGCGGCGGGCCGCGCTGGAGTATCCGCTCGGCGTGGCGGCCGCACCGGCCCCGGCCGAGCGGCCCGCGCTGCCCAAGGTGCCCGGCGTCGAGACACTGCTGTTCGAGATCGGCGTGGAGGAACTGCCGTACGCCGACGTGCCCGCCACCACCGAGGCGGTGCGCGAGTCGGTCACCGCCAAGCTGGCCGACACCCGGCTGGGGCACGGCGCGATCACCGTGATGGCCACACCGCGCCGGATCGTCATCACCGTCGACGGTGTGCAGCCGCGTGAGCGGGACACGATGCGGACCGTGCGCGGGCCGAAGGTCGCCGCCGCCTTCAAGGACGGCGCTCCCACCCCGGCGTTGCTGGGCTTCGCCCGCAGCCAGGGCGCCGAACCGACGGACGTGCGGATCGTCGACGTCAACGGGGTCGAGTATGTGGCGCTCACCCGTCACGAGGAGGGGCGCTCGGCCGTCGAGGTGCTCAGCGAGCTGCTGGCCGAGGTCGTGTCCGGGCTGCGGGCCGGGCGCAACATGCGCTGGAGCGACCCGGGGCTGTCGTTCTCGCGTCCCGTGCGCTGGCTGCTCGCGCTGCTGGGGCGTACTCCCCTGCCCGTGGTGGTCTCCTCCCTCTCCGCGGGTGACACGACGCGGGTGCAGCGCCAGGCCCCCTATCCGGAAGTCCGGGTGACCTCCGCCGAGGGCTACCCGCACTTCCTGCACATGCACGGCATCCTGCTCGACCGGGAGTCCCGGCGCGGGGCGGTGGTCCGCGGTGCCCTGGAGGCGGCGGCCGAGGTCGGCGGGCGGATCGACGTGGAGGGCCAGGCCGGTCTGATCGACGAGATCACCGACATCCTGGAGTTCCCGTACGCCGTGCGGGGGTCGTTCGACGAGCGCTATCTCGAACTGCCCGCGAGTGTCCTGACCACCGTGATGCGCAAGCACCAGCGCTATCTGCCGGTGCTGGACGGCGATCGCCTCATGCCGCACTTCGTCACCTTCGCCAACGCCCTGTGCGACGACGACGTGGTCCGGGCGGGCAACGAGGCGGTGCTGCGGGCCCGTTACGAGGACGCCGCGTTCTTCTGGCGGGCGGACCTGAAGGTGCCGCCGGCGGAGTTCCGGAGCCGGCTGGACAAGCTGACCTTCGAGGACCGGCTCGGTACGGTCGCCGACCGCGCCGAGCGGCTCGCCGTCCTCTCCCTCGATCTGGCGGGGCGTGCCGGGCTGGCTCAGGAGGCGGTGGACGTCGTCCGCCGCGCCGGTGGGCTGGCGAAGTTCGACCTGGCGTCCCAGATGGTGATCGAGTTCTCGGGACTGGCCGGGGTGATGGCCGAGGAGTACGCCCGCCGGGCCGGCGAGTCCGCCGAGGTCGCCCGGGCCCTCGCCGAGATGGAGTTGCCGCGCTCCGCCGGCGGCGCCCTTCCCGCCGGGGACGCGGGTGCCGTGCTGTCGCTCGCCGACCGGTTCGACCTGGTGACGGGCATGTTCATCATCGGGGCCGCACCGACCGGGAGTTCCGATCCGTACGGGGTGCGCCGGGCCGCGATCGGTCTGCTCAACGTGCTGCGGAGCCTGCCCGCGGTGGCCGGGGTGCGGGTGAGCGACGGGCTGCGCGCGGCGGCCGTACGGTATGCGGCGCAGGGCGTCGAGGTGCCGGTCGAGCGGGTCGCCGAGGCCGCCGAACTGATCACCCGGCGCTATGAGCAGCAGCTCACGGACGCCGGGCACGAACACCGGCTCGTCCAGGCCGTCCTGGTGTGGGCCGACCGGCCCGCTCACGGGGACCGGACGTTGGCCACGCTGGAGCGGCACATCGGCACGGAGGCGTTCGAGGCACTCGCCGCCGCGTTCCAGCGGGTCGTGCGCATCCTCCCCGAGGGCGGCGTCGAGGCGGCGGACCTGTCCCTGCTGACCGCGCCCGCCGAACTGCGCCTCGCCGAGGGCGCCGAGGCCGTACGCCAGGCGCTGCACGGCCGCGAGGACGACCTCGGGGCACTGATCGAGGTCTCCGGGCCGCTGGTCGACGCGATCAGCGCCTTCTTCGACGAGGTTCTGGTGATGGACCCCGACCCGGCGGTCCGTGCGGCCCGGCTGGCGCTGCTCACACAGGTGGCGGGGTTGGCGCGGACGACGCTGGACTGGGGTGCGCTGTAGGGGCAGGCACGGCAGCAGACGTTTCACGTGAAACACGACGGTGGTGTTTCACGTGAAACACCACCGCAGGGTCAGACCGCCATCAGCGGCGCGGCACCCTCGCGCCATTTGAGGACCTTGTCGAAGCTGACCACGGCCCCGCCCCGGCCCGGCTTGTTGCCGATGTGGACGTGGTCGGCGAGCTCCTGAATGAGGCACAGCCCTCTGCCGTTCTCCGCGTCGGAGTGCGCGGGCCGGATCGGCGGGCGCGACCGGGCAGCGGAGGACGCCGGGAAACCCGGGCCCGCGTCGGCGACCTCGATCCGGCACTTCTCGCCGTCGAGGTACGCCGTGACCCGGTACGCCTCCGAACCGGGGCCGCCGCGCGCCATGTCCCCGCCGTGCTCCACGGCGTTCGCGCAGGCCTCGCTGAGGGCGACGGAGAGGTCGTAGGAGATGTCCGGGTCGACGCCCGCGGTCTCCATGGTGCCGATCAGCAGGCGCCGGGCGAGGGGCACGCTGGCAGCTTCGCGCCGCAAATGGAGTGACCACCAGATGCTCATGCTCCAGCCTCCTGGCTGCGGCTCGACATACCGTTACGTATTGCCCCGAGTCCCCGCATGTAAGCGTGAAGTTGACGTGATGCCGCCCATACGGCGGATGCGCGCTGATCCTGATCGGTGTATGTAGGAGCAAACATCGGTCTAAGTGGGGGCGCGCGGGGCCAGACGGTTACGTTCCGGTCGTACGGCATCTTGCGGACCTGCCGCACGAGGCCCGCGGGGCCAGTGCGATGATGAGCCCGCCATGACTGCCCCCCACGCGCGCGCGACGCGCTCCGGACACCCGCTCCGGATCCTGCGGGCCGCGGTGTTCGCCGCGGTCTGCGTCGTGCTGGCCGGGGCAGGTCACGCGCTGGCGTCCTGCGAGGGCATTCCGCTGTGGACGCTGGGCGCCGGGTTCCTCGGGGTGGTCGCGGTGGCGGCCCCGCTCGCGGGGCGCGTGCGCTCGCTGCCGGGCATCGCGGCACTGCTCGCGGTCGGCCAGACGGTGCTGCACACCCTGTTCGGACTGGGCCAGCACGGTACGGCCGCCGCCACCACGTCCTCGGTACCGGCGGGCGCGAGTGACGCCGCGCTGGTCCAGCAGGCCGCGCGGCTCCTGTGCGGCACCACGGCGGCGGCGATCAGCCCGGCGCAGGCCCACAAAGTCCTGACCGACGCCCGGCTCCAGCCGACGGGCGGCGCCCACACGCATGTGGCCACGGACGCCGCACCGGCCTCGCTGTGGCCCACCCTGCCGATGCTGCTCGGCCACGTCCTCGCGGCGATCGCCGCCGGCTGGCTGCTGCGCCACGGCGACCTGGCGCTGCTGCGGCTCACCGAACTGTCGGCGCAAGGCGTCGCCGAAGGGACACTGGTCCGCTCCCTGCGGGCTGCGTTCGCGCTGGTACGCGCCCTGCGTGCCGGGCTCCCGGGAGCGCCGGAGGCCCGCCGGTGCCCCGCGCACGCCGTGCGGCCCGTGCCCGAGATGCCCTGCACCCACGCACTGCAGCACACGGTGATCCGGCGCGGGCCGCCGGACGTCACGGCTCCCGCAGCCGCACTCGCCCTCGCCGCCTGACGCGACGCGACCGCCACTCCGCTTCTTCGGATTCTCCGGATTCTTCTGATTCCCCGGATTCCCGGACGGCTCGGAGGAGGGCCGCCGTCGTGCGGCACGCGCGCGTGCGCGTATCCCTCTTCCTCATCCCGACCCGACTCACAGCGGAGTGCTCCTTCCATGAAGGTTTCCCGTATCGCCGCGGCCGGTGCCGCCGCCGGCGTCACCGTTCTCGCCCTGTCCGCCCCCGCCTTCGCGCATGTCAGCGTGCAGCCCGAGGGGACGGCCGCCAAGGGCGGCTACGCGGTCGTGGACTTCAAGGTCCCCAACGAGCGCGACGACGCCTCGACCACCAAGCTCGAGGTCAACTTCCCCACCGACCACCCGCTGGCCTCGGTCATGCCGGAGCCGGTGCCCGGCTGGGACATCAAGGTCACCAAGTCCAAGCTGGACAAGCCGCTGGAGATGCACGGCGAGAAGATCTCCGAGGCCGTCACCAAGGTCACCTGGACCGCCGACGGTGACGGCATCGAGGCCGGCTTCTTCCAGAAGTTCCCGGTCTCCATCGGCACTCTGCCCGAGGACGCCGACGAACTCGTCTTCAAGGCCCTGCAGACGTACTCCAACAAGGAGGTCGTCCGCTGGATCGAGGTGCCGCAGGAGGGCAAGGAGGAGCCCGACAACCCGGCCCCGGTGCTGGAGCTGTCCGCCGCCTCCGAGGACGGGCACCACGGCTCGTCGGGCGACGAGGCCTCCGACTCCGAGTCGGCCGAGAAGGCCTCCGCCAAGACCACCGCCGCCGACACCGGCTCCTCCGACGGCACCGACACCACCGCCCGCGTCCTGGGCATCGTGGGCATCGTGGTCGGCGCGGCGGGCGTCGCCTACGGCGTGCTCGCCGGGCGTCGGCGCTCCAACGCCTGACGCCGCTTCCGTTGCACGGCGCGCGCCGGGTCCTCGCCCCTCGGGGGCGGGGAC